>JAGGTW010000063.1 GCA_021163585.1 Desulfurococcales archaeon
GAACTAAGTCCCTGAGGAGCTGCTCAGTAGTTGGTGCTGCCAGCTCGAACTCCCTAGTGATCGTTATTGCCTGCGTAGGACATACCTCAGCACACATACCGCAGAATATACACCTACCGACGAAGTACCTGATCACCCTCACCTCGCCCTCATCATGAAGCGTCAGCGCGTTCGGCGGGCATATTATAGTACAAGCACCACAGCCAGTACACTTCTCAGGATCCAGCCTTACCTCACCGCGGAACTCCTCAGTAAGTAGCGGACCCTCGAACGGGTACCTACGTGTTACAGTCCCTGCCTTCCTAGCAACCGTAATCAGTTTAACGAACTTCAGTTTCACCACCTTCTCCCACCACCTACTAGACGAACTAGGTTAATACGTCTGACACGCTGGACCCTACCACCTGATACCTCAACAACAACTAACCTGTCTGTGCAGGAGAAGCATGGATCTATGCTGGCTATGGTTATTGGTGCGTCAGCTAGTTGCTGATCTCTCAGCATAGCCCTCAAAGCAGGTATGTTCTGGTATGTGGGGGCTCTGACCTTCCACCTGTAGGGCCTGCCCCTACCAGTAATCAGGAAGTGAATGTCCTCACCTCTGGGGGCTTCGGCACTGGCAGTCGCCACCCTGCCCAACGGTATCTCGTACTCCTCGACCTTAATGTCACCACCCGGCATCCTATCAAGGAGTTGCCTAATAATAGATATGCTCTCAAAAATCTCCTCGACCCTGACTAAGGTTCTGGACAGGTTGTCACCCTCAGTATACAGCGGGACCTTAAATGACGCGTCCCTATATGCTAGGTACGGGTAGTCCTTCCTGACATCCCTGTAGAGCCCTGAAGCCCTAGCCACAGGACCGACAACACTCAACTTTCTGGCCTCCTCACGGTAGAGCTTCCCTGTACCCGTAAGCCTCTTCACGACCTCAGGAACCGAGAAGAGAACATCAGCCAAGTTCTTAGTTCCCTTCTCAACATAGTCTAAGACCTCAAGCACCTTAGGTACCTTCTCTTTGTTGATGTCTTTCCTGACACCACCGATGATATTTATTCCATAGGTCTTCCTGCTACCCGTCAAGTACTCGGCTAGAGCCATTACCTTCTCTCTAATACGCCATGTGTGCATGAAGCCCGCATCATACCCAAGCACATGACATGCTACACCGAGCCACAGCAGGTGGCTGTGAATTCTCTCGACTTCAAGGACTATAGTTCTGATATAGTCTGCTCTCTCAGGAACGTCAATGCCTGCTGCTTTTTCGACAGTCATTACGTAGCAGCAGGAGTGAACAAAGCCGCAGATGCCGCATATCCTTTCGGCAATGAACGGTATCTGCTTGTACGTCAGCTTACTCTCACCTAACTTCTCAATACCTCTATGAATATGGAAGCCCCTATACCTAACATCAACTACGGTCTCTCCCTCAACGTATAGCTCGAAGTACTCTGGCTCGTGGAGAGCTGGGTGGTACGGACCCACCGGTATGCCGGGCCTCTCGATCTCAATTAGTGATACCTCCTCCCTCTTTACCGAGGGAGGCCTAATTCCGTACGGAACGTCCCTCCTTAGTGGATATAGGCCGTCAGGCCAGTCATCAGGCAACACGAGCCTGTATGTAGGCCTACCACTCAGATCTATACCAACTAGATCCCTGAACTCCAGCTCACACCAGTCCGCACCAGGAGCTATGTCGGCAATAGTCGGTACCTTTACGTCGTCCTCAGGTACTGGAACCTTAATCACTACGTTTACGCCATAATTGTCAAGCCCTAAGATGTAGTATACAGCGTATATACCTACTACTTCTCTCTCATCGCATCCAGCACAGGTCCTCACGTAAGCATCTAAGTCGTCGTGAACTACCTTAGCGACGTTCCTCAAGTACTCGCGCGGAACCTCAACAATTATATTCTCCCCTGCAGCTCTGTAGACCTTGATGGGAATGCCAGCAAGTTTTTCTTTAATTAAGGACTCAACATAAGCTAGAGCTTCCTTACTACTTCTCTTTATTTGTTCCTCACCGTGCTTATCGATCATAGTCCAACACCTACTAAAGTGGTTGCAGAGATTATTAGTACTGAATATGTAGAAACCAAAGCCTTAGTAGCTAAGTCGACCCTAGATCTACCGAGCATAACTGCTACGATACCGTGAATTATCCATATAATGATGGTCAGTGCAGTAAATACCGCAAATAATGCTAATGGATTAAACACCCTTACTAGTGGGAGCGTCAGAGCGAGCGCTGAAAGCGTTGCGCAGATAAATCTCTTCATAAGTATTAAGTAAATTGCTGTACCTAACGCAGGCCCGCTGAGCTCAATTAATATACCTGAAGCTAGCTCTGGCTCCGCCTCACCTATGTCGAATGGTATCCTACCTGAAGCGACGTAAGCTGATGTTAAGAGGAGTATGAGTACCGGCACGTACGAAGGCTTAATAACTGCTTCGGGAATCCCAGAAAATGAAGTTAATCCCGTACTAACAAATATTAGTATGATAGCTGTTATTAGCGCTACTTCATTAACCACGCCTAAGGCGAACTCCCTAAAACCCCCTACTACTGCGTACACATTATCTGAGACAATTGAAGCAACTATAATTAGTCCCTGAATGCCTGCTATGAGAACAACAAGAAACGGCGCATTCAAATCTGAGAAGAGCGCGAAGGGGATTCCAACGGGAATAACTAAGAGAGCTAATACGCAGAGACCCAGCATCGTGAGCACAATGAGAACAAGCGGTAATGCTGTAGGGGGTAGCACTAGCTCTTTACTAAACAGCTTATGTATGTCGTACCAAGTCTGCAGTACGGGGGGACCTACCCTAGAGTGTAGTTTAGCCTTAATCTTCCTCTCTAGGGAATCAAGTATAGGTGCTATAAGTAAAGCAAACACCACGAAAATTATTTGAAGGCTAGCGTAGAGCATACATCAACACCACCATAGCTGTTAGTACCATAGTTAGGAGTAGCCCCATGTACATTGAAGACATGAAGAGTGATTCTTCAGTAGATCGCTGAAGCTTAGAGAAAAACGAGGCGAGCTTCTCACCTGAACCAATAAGAAATTTCTCAATACGTGAACCAACC
>JAGGTW010000090.1 GCA_021163585.1 Desulfurococcales archaeon
AAGGCAGCTTTCTGTATCTTATTGTGTGCTTACCCCTGTAGTAGAGGTCTCTTATTGTTGGGTACTCATTATTCACTAAGGTGTCGTATATTATGCTAGCCATTAGAACTGTTTGCATAAACTTTTTCGCCTCTCCAGCGTTGAGGAATGACCTTCTAAGAGATTCATTCCCTATTCTCAGGATACCTTTTTCACGGTCAAATATGGTATTAGCTAAAGTTCTTTTTCTTATAACCATTACTGGAGGGCTTCCCTTAAGTATCTGCTCGGCTATCTCGCCGAACTTTCTCCTAAGTATCTTTAGAGCTTTCTCCCTCGCCTTCACATCTTTAGATGAAACATACGTGAGCGCCATACCAGACACCTTACTCGATGCTTACAACCACTTCATTCACTGACTTTATTTTGAAAGCCTTTAGTTTTTGATTAAGTAGCTTAAGTAATCTTGATTCTATGTTATCAGGATTTATACTGTCAACTATTTTTGCTAAGGCTTGAGCGACTTCAGGGATGTACTTGGCTATGGTTACGGCCTTCTCCGCCTCCTCAATTTCCTTTCTCTTTTTAGATAAGTAGAGCTTGAGTCTCCTAGCTACCTCACGTATGGCCGATATTATCTCCTTCTCTATCTCAGGTACGTCAGCTATAGATTCCTTTCCAACGCCCTTATACGGTATCTTAGTGCTACATATGTGCACTAACACCACGAGTGGTGCTGGAAATGATACACCATAATATCCCCAGTCGATCTCTTCATTAACTATCTTGAATGACACATCTGATCCTTCATCATACAGCAGAGGGATCTTATTTGCATACCTAAGTAGCTGCGGCTTTTCCGAGGCTTTTATGCCGCCACCATAAGCTAATCCTACTTCAACTACGAAGGCATGTCCCTCATAAACGGAAGGCTTCCTGGTTACGGCAGCCACAAATTCAGGACGTAATATCGCATTGAGTCCCGTCTCAATTATTTCCTCACCAAGATATGACAGGTGATAAGCTCTCGGAGGTTTTATGTCTCTCATTTTCTTTATGGTTCTCACCAGTCTGTCGACATCCTCCAAAGTGAGTCTGTGTGGGTTAGCTGTTGGTGGAAGCCCTGCATTATTCAAGATATTGCGTGCTGTCACCTCACCGACACACTGAAACTCTCTAATAAGAAAATCGAAAAGGTTCTCAGCAGTAGTTAATTGCAACATCATCTTCATCATCTCTAGGTCTACGCCGTAAGGGTGCGGCTTAACCTCACGTGGCGGCGAAGGCATCTTAGTTGTTGACCTTTCAAAATACACTATGTTTCCATCGGGGTCGCTGAATACGAGCTCGGCATATGGAGCGATAACAGCCGTTCGTCTGAGGTATTCGTAGATCTTTGATTTAGACCTGCTCCAGTCACCTTCCAGGTAAACCTTAACTATGGTTCCGTGCCAACTATTTGTCTTGCTGTAGTAGCCTCTTTCCAGAATTATTGGTTTGTTGTTTTTGATGTCGATCCTTATTTTAAAGTAGTATATTCTTCTAGAATTTATTGGAGCAGATATGACCTCGACAGGCTTTCCTGTAGTTACTTGACCATAGAGAACAGCCATTTTAGCGCCTAGTCCGAACATGCCTCGTGTTTGCCTTAAAACGTACTTACTACTGTATAAAAGTTGCCCGAACGCTGAGGGTATGTGGCCTGGAGGTATACCTATGCCGTTATCCTCAACAGTAACACTGAATACGTTATCTCTCTCGTTGTCCCTATCCCTCTTAATGCTCACCTTAATGATCGGTAGTATTCCGTGGGCGTCTGTGGCGTCGAGAGCGTTCTCAACCAGCTCCCTCACAGTCTGGTAGAGGGCTCGCGATGGATTTGAAAAGCCAGCTATTTCTTTATTTCGATAAAAGAATTCTGATGGCGTCAGGCTCGTAAACTTCTCTATAGTTACTGCTGCAGTCACCCCCTCACCACCCACACTCTTTAATCCAAAAATACTTTTAAGCCCTCATCACTTATGGTGCGAACTCCATGAGCAGGTAATGTACAAGAACACCCTCATGCAGGTCAGTACCTTAATCAAGGGTAAAATCTAGTCGAGGGTGTCTTCAAGTGCGTCTACTATGTATGTTGCTAGCATAGGTAATATGACTGTTACATCGCCATAGACTGTTACATGTTTGGCTGTAGATTTCACCTTTCCCCATGATATAGCTTCTCTTGTCTTAGCCCCGCTGAGGCTGCCGTCCCATTCCATTGCTGTCGTTACATATACAGCGTAATCTAGACCTCCCTTAAATTGATTCCACCATATGGTATGGTGCTTGCTTATACCGCCTCCTAGTATGAGTGCAGTACTGCTCTTAGAGGTAAATATTATGTCTGCAAGTTTCTTCATGTCGTTGAGTATGTCCAGTTCGAAACCAGTAAACTGTGAGTATACATACAGGTCCGTACCGAAAGCACCGTCAACAATACCTGGAACAAAGACCTTTGCGCCAGATCTGTAGGCAGCCCCAAGTACGGAGTTTTCATCACTAGCTAACCTCCTGCCTACTTCCTGGCAGACCTCACTTACGCTCCACCTCTTCTTGGCCCTTACTAACTCATTAACTAAGGACTTGGTGAAATCCTCAATTATTTTTCCGTAATGTTCGATAGGTATGAAGATATTGCCTAATCTGTGATAGCCATGTTCTTTTAGTTTAATATCGTCAGCCTCAAAAACACCCTTAAGATAGGTTCCTCCCAAGGAGCGCGCTATGTCATGGTCTAGTGCGCCGCAGGTAGTTATTATTACATTAAAGTAGCCCCTGTCAATTAGTTGAGCAATGACCCCCCTAATGCCTGTTGAGATCAGATTTCCCGTAAATGCTAGGAATTTAGTGTCCGAGTTCTTAATGCCCTCAACTAGGATATTGGCAGCTCGATGAAGTGATGCTGCGGTAAAGCCGTGTATTTCGCCATATAACTTTATCAGGTCCACAATACGCATATTCTTACTTACCCTTACGTCTCTGACAGGCTCGAACTCAAAGCTCATTAAGGTAGCACCTCAAGGGAGTCTAGCTCTGTTGTTACCTGTTCCTTGGTGCTTAAGTTCTTGATGGTTAGTTTGCCTTCACTGAATTCCTTCTCACCTATTATGACAACGTAGTCGTAGCCTCTTCTTGACGCCTGACCTATTAGGTCGCTGAGTTTAACTATAGGGGCATGTCTAACATCAACAATGGTATTCATAGACCTCAGCTTTGAGGCAGCCCTATCAATGTAGGCGAAGTCATCAATAGATGCTATGAGCATGCACTTCTTTAACGCCCTCCCTACCTTGACTCCAGCCTCTTTTAAAGCTAGGTAAGTTCTATCTATCCCTATAGAAAAGCCTGTTCCTGGGGTTTTAGGTCCTCCATACAGCGATATGAGTGTATCGTATCTGCCTCCACCGCCTATACTGACATTAATGTATGGCGTCATAACCTCGAATATGAACCCAGTGTAGTAAGCAAGCCCTCTCGCAAACCCTAAGTCGACATACGCTCTAATTCCTAATTTCTTAGTTGCTTCAAGTATTTTGGATAGCTTGTTGACGGATTCCTTTATTTTACCATTAAATTTCATGGACTTACTGAATTCAAGTAGCTTTACTGGGTCTTCAGCTCTGAAGGAAATTAGTTCGTCGATGAATGACTTGTCAGCACTCGGGTACTCGCTAAGGATCTTGTAGACCTCATCAACTAACTTCTTATCTAGGTAGTGTATGATCTCGTCTTGAACTTTTTCAGGGATCCCCCACCCACTAAGTAGCGTTCTTAGTATGTCAACGCTTCCTAACTTTATTGTGTAATCTCTTAAACCGATCTCGGAGTAGTAATCCCTAAGTAGCATCAGTTGCTCTAAGTCGGAATATATGCTTGAGTCACCTATATACTCGGTGCCAGCCTGAATAAATTCTCTGTACCTAGCGAACTGAGGCTCTTCATACCTGAAAGCTGACCCTATGTAATATACCTTAATTGGTTTAGGCTCGGCTCTGAAGTATTTGAGGTATATTCTGGCTATACTTGCTGTGAACTCAGGTCTCAGACACACTTCACGGCCTGCCTTATCTGAGAAGACGTACATGGACTTACTTATTTCGGGCCCTGACTTGATGGCAAAGAGCTTAAATAGCTCTACAGTGGGGGGTATGATGTATCTGTACCCATATAGCTCAGCTAAACTCTGAAAAGCGTGTAGGAGAGTGTTTATTCCTTCAGAGTCTGGGGGGAGTATGTCACGCATACCCCTAACAGGTTCTAGTTGAATACTCACTTTGACAGCACCCCTGCTATATCTTCTATTCTTAAGGTGTGCATGGTGTAGTACGTTACATCACCGTGGGCATCGACGACAGCTATGACAGGTTGGTATCCCTTACTCAGTGAGGTTTTAACCCACTCCACTAGCTCATTAGCGGTAATAGGTGAGTTCTCCTCTGTCACGAAAACCATCATTTTCCTACTGCCCCACTCATAAATCAGAGTATTTTGTGAAAAACCTGATCTTGTCCTCCTACCCCGGTTTCTCAGATCTGTTAAGACAGTAAACTTTATCCAATCGTACTTACTTCTCGAGTACTTAGCGAATAATTTCTTAAGGTCAAGCGTCTCCTCGCCGTCTTTGACGCAGGCTAAGTTCTTGAAAATTACGTATGCTAGTTCCGCGATGTCGAGCATGTAAGCCTTGTGTACTTTGGAGTATGTCCCTAGTCCAAGCTTACTAACTAAGTCACTGCTTCCCGATATGGCAAGTCTGCCATCTATTTCACCAACTACTACTAGCTCCTCCATAATCCCTTGCCTTTACCTAAGATTAACCTAAATAAACTTTCTTTATGATTACTAAGAGGTGCTGATTTTGATTAAGCAGGCATTCAAAACTGTTGAGTGGCTGGATGGCAGACTCAGGTGGTTGAACACCCTCAAGCTTCCATATAGAGAAGAATATGTAGAGTCTAGTGACTACGAGAGGGTAGCGGAAGCAATTGAGAGAATGGAGATAAGAGGGGCCCCAGCAATAGGGGTTGCGGCCGCGTTTGCCGTTGCGTTAGCAGCCCTCAGCTTTAGGGGGAATAGTGTTGAAGACCTGAGGAACTATGTGATCAAAGCAATAGAAAGGTTAAGGCGGACCCGCCCAACGGCAGTTAATTTGTTCTGGGCTCTGAATAGGGTCGAGAACGTGCTGCGGAAGGGTGACGATGTTGAGGCGGTTAAGTCAGCAATAATTGATGAAGCTATGAAGATATACAGAGAGGACTTGGAAGTAAACATGAAGATCGGTGAGGTAGGAAGCAAAGTTATAGATGATGGTGACACGATCTTGACGCACTGTAATGCTGGCGCACTCGCTACTGCAGGCTTTGGAACAGCATTAGGTGTTGTAAGAGCAGCTTGGTACTCAGGTAAGCGTATTCGGGTAATAGCTACAGAAACAAGAC
>JAGGTW010000022.1 GCA_021163585.1 Desulfurococcales archaeon
CTGAGGCAGCAACAACCCTGACCCGGACCCGGTCAGCACGTCCTTCAATAGAACTCAAGTAGATCGAGGGAATAGTAACTACTGAAATCCCTCCTGAAGGAACCGTCACATTCGTCCTGAACCTCAGGAGCACCACCTGACTCGCAGGATCGATAAAGTATACGTCAGTAACAGTAACCGGGACAGCACCCAAGTTCCTCACAAATAACCTCAACCCACCTGAAGGAAGCCTACAGGCGCAGTCAACCCCAATAACACCTGGACCAGCACCTGACCCAGCCGACAAAGCCCCGGAGGAGTAGCTAGAAACAAAAGCGTAAATCACTAAACCAAGAACCGCTACCACAGCAACGAGCAGGACCAGCGAAGCCAGAGCAGAGAGCCCCCTACAGAAACCCATGGATCAGACCCTAAAACCCCCACCCCACTCACGCATTACGGACTGGAACACTAGGGAGCAGCACCGAATAAAAGTACAGGCCGGGCGCACAGCACCCCCCATAAATCTGTAGGTATCATACAAAAATAATAAATCCGCAGGCATTACTCAACATCGCACTGTGCGGGGGCAGACCTGAGCGTTAGAGAGGGTTATTAGTAGTGGGCGTACTTGACAGTTAAAAACACTCATTACGGGAGAGCTTAAATTACTTACTACTTGACCCGCGTCCCTGCTCCTGCTTACCCTGCTGCGTCCTCCCCCTATGCGGCAGCACGTTCTTATAGAAGACCCAGAGAACTACTGCGAAAGCTATGCTCGCTAGAGAAGCCAACAGCACGTCAATAGTCGTCTTAGATATTACCGCCGCCAGAACCTCCCTAACCGTTATTACGAAGCCGACCTCAGCAATACTCACTAAGTACATTTCAGGTCTCCTGTAAGCTACGAGTATGCTCCTGACGAGCTCTACGTAAACTATGAGGAGAAATATGTCATTCATTATGAGCTGGAGCTCGGCAGCGCTCCCAGCTAGGTAAGAGATCATGATGTCCCTGCTGAGGTAGTAGGTCGTCAGCACTATGAGGACCGAGATCGCGGCAATAATAACGGCCTCTACAGTAATTATTAGGAACCTCCCGTACCTGACCAGGGCCTTAGCTACTCGAGTAAGCTTGTGTTCATAGTCATTGTACCTAACCAGAAGTACCCCCAATTAAAAATTACTGGGGAGGATAATTAGTGATTACCTCGCAAGCCAGGAACTCACTCAACGTACTTCCTGATGATCTCGTAGGCCTCCTCAAAGTCCTTGAAGTCCCTCCACGCACGGAGGAAGAGTACGTCACCTACTTTCTCCCTAACCTCACTCAAGTGTATGTCCCTATCATCAATATACACGACGTTCTCAGCACCCAACCTAACATTGAGCTTCTCAGAAAGATCCATGAGGGCGTAAGCCATGACCTCACCCTTCCTGGGGTGAGGCTCGATGTAGTGGACGTCAAACAAGTGATTGATCCCGAAAGCCCTGATCACCTCAAGGGCCTTAACAGGGTTGTTCCAGCTCAATGAAGCAATAACGATCCCGAGCCCCCTGACACCAGCGAGGAACTTACGGACCCCCCGGGAAAGCCTGACCTTGATCCCCGCAGAATCCTCAACAACTTCAGAACCAACCCTCCTGAAGGGTGGGGTGAGGGCACTTACGTCGAGGTGGTTCCACACAGTCCCATCTAGATCGATGAAGAGCACCCTTAGAGACCGCCTACCCAACACACCCACCTGTACGTTAGAGAGGGGTGATTCACCATAATTAAGTCTTACCTTAAAATAAACATAATAAATAATTAAAGCAACCTCATACACAACCAAGTAGCCAGTAATCAAGAACAAGGAAAAGCTATAAACGTACAATACACCTGTCTTTATATCATTCAAGGAAATATATTCCAGGGTACTAAATCATGGAGTACGTGAGCCTTGGTTGGACAGGCCTCAAGGTATCTAGAATAGGTCTTGGTGTGTGGCAGTTCAGTGAGGCCTGGGGGATGACGGACTACGGTGTAGCTAGGGAGGTCGTGGGGAAGGCCCTGGAGGTAGGAATAAACTTCTTCGACACAGCAATGGTGTATGGGCTGGGGATGAGTGAGGACTACCTAGGGAGGGCCCTCAAGGAAGCAGGAGCTAAGAGGGATGAAGTAGTAATAAGCACTAAAATACCTGGAGAGTTCCTGAACCCGCACGACATCTTCAGGTCCGTGAGCAAGTCGCTGAAGCACCTGAGGGTGGACTACGTTGACATTCTCCTAGCCCACTGCCCCCCTGCTGGCACAACTACCCGACATGTGAGTACGCCAGAGCTATGGAGAAGCTCGTAAAGCTGGATAAGGTAAGGTACCTAGGCCTGAGCGACTTCCCGACCGAGCTCGTCGACTCATTCAGGGCCTGCCTAGCTAGTGAGGACGTGGCGGTGCTCCAGATAAGGTACAACCTGCTTGAGAGGTGGGCTGAGAGAGAGCTAATACCCTACGCTGAAGCACACGACATAGCTGTGATGGCTTGGTCCCCAATAGCTAAGGGGGCGCTGACAGGTAAGTACACACCTGAAAACCTACCGCAGTTCCAGGACGTGAGGTCCTCAGACCCGATATTCCACCCTGAGAACTTCAGCTCTGTGTGGGAGCTGGTCAAGGTACTGAAGGAACTAGCGGAGAAGTACGGGAAAACGCCTGCACAGGTAGCACTGAACTGGCTCATGATGTCTAGCCCGTCAGTCATACCCATACCCGGAGCTAAGAACCCCCAGCAAGTAGAGGATAATGCTGGGGCAGTAGGGTGGAGGCTGAGCTGGGAAGACTGGAGAATGCTGGAGGAGCTGAGCAGGAAGGTACTAATAACGTACTCGATACGGTACTGAACCCAGTAGGTGAACTACGTAATTTTTAACTTAACCTAACCTAATACTAACTAAGTACGTAAGCCATCGCACATGGCTTAGACCCTCACCTCCTCAGAAGTCCCTGAAGCTGATCAAGCTTGGTCTCCAGCTCTCTTAACTTCCTCATGAGGTAGCCAAGCACTCCTGCCTTACCCCTAATCATGTCCACTACGTGTGAGTCCTCAGACTTAATGTAAGTAAGCCCTATCAGCAGCCACTCAGACAGCGGCTTGTGTGAAGTGCTCGTCCTTACGTCACTTAACTCACTCTGAGGTACCTCACGCGGGTACTTAATGAAGTCATCAAAAATTATAGCCCACACATACTCCCTCGGCTTAAGCTCCTGAGGCTCGTAGATAAGCCCCTTCCTAGCCAGCCTCCTGTACGTGCCTGAGTATAGCTTGCGGACCTCCTTAACCAGTAACTCCCCAGTAATTACGGTGCCGACACCCTCCCTTCTGCAGGCAACAAGGACTACGGAGCCAGGCCCTAAAGACCTGATCCCCTTCTTCCTCCCCTTC
>JAGGTW010000031.1 GCA_021163585.1 Desulfurococcales archaeon
AGCACGAGCGCCGTAATCTATGTTGGTTTGAGGGACTTATAAGTTCTCAGGTTATTGCCTCGCTGAGTATTTTCCATTAGATATATACTGGTTTGTATATTTTTGCCATTGTTTTTTGTATTATGTAATTTAATGCTGTGCTGTGTAATAGCCCTTGAGCCCACGTACAGTACTAAGCTAAACTACTTAACTTTTACTGCAGAATCTTATGTGAAGGCTGGTCAAGCATGAAGGTCGCAGTAACTAAGTCATCTGCCCTCATAGTAGTTGATATTCAGAATGACTTCTGTGCCGAGGATGGTGCACTGCCTGTTCCCGGGTGCCGCAGCATAGTTGAGAATGTGAATAAGTACATAGAGGTATTTGAGCGCAGAGGACAAATTATCGTGGCTAGCAGGGATTGGCACCCTCCGAATCATATTTCGTTTAAAGTGAGAGGAGGTCCATGGCCACCTCACTGTGTTCAGTCGAGTAAGGGAGCTGAGTTCTACCCTGAACTTAAGTTACCTAAGGAAGTACTAATTATTTCCAAGGGAACTGATCCTAACGCAGAGGCGTACTCAGCATTTGATGGAACAGAACTCCACTATGTGCTGTCTAAACACGGCATAAGGAGGATATTTGTCTGCGGTGTGGCAACAGATTACTGTGTAAGAGCTACTGTAATGGACGCACTGAAGCTAGGGTACGAGGTCGTATTGCTGGATGATGCGGTAGCGGGGGTTAGCAATGAGTCATCACAGAATGCAGTCTTAGAAATGATTAGAAGCGGTGCAGTACTAGCTGAACTTAAAGAAATACTGGTTGAGTAGGTAATACCTGTGAAAGCACTTAAGCTGCCAGAGCACTTGAGGGAGAGACTACGTGAGAACATAGGCGCCCTCATCGAAGGCACTAACTACAAATCCGTGGCCCTGAACGCCCTGAGTATGCTGAGGAGCTGCGGCCTAGTCATAGCTGTCGGCGATGTCGTCTGTAGCTCCCTTATAGACGCTGGCGGAAGTCCGAATATATGTATCGTAGACCGTAAATCAAGAAGAGAAACATCACAAATTAGCGTAAGTAATGAATTATTCGACATCGTCCTACAGACTAAGAACCCTCCCGGCTACATAACTGAAGAAGCTAGACAGAAGGTTAAGGAAAGCATCAATAAGGTACTGAAGAGCGACCTCAAACTGAAGGTACTAATTACTGTTGATGGTGAGGAAGACCTTCTCGCACTGCCGGCATTGCTGAATGTAAGAGACGGGGATTGCATTATGTACGGCATCCCGGGTAAAGGAGTCACAGTAATTCGAGTAGATAGTAGAGTGAGGGAATTAGTTAAGGAAGTCGTGAGCATGTTCGAGGAGTCAGATATCTAACATACTACCTACCCAACTTAGCAAACCACCTGGCATAAACCAGCGCAATTAAAGCCGAAATTGAGATTACTACTACATAAATTAATATAACCCAAGTCACCCTCATGCCTCCGGTCAGGATACCGGGAGATGCCTGAGCACCTGGCATACCCGCAGGCATCCCTAGATTTGGTGCTTGACCTTCAAGACCCTGTGAAGCAATAATTAAGTACCCACGAGTAGTCACTAAGGCCAGCTCATAGAAGTACACTGAATCAGTACTGCTGTACCCCCTCATGCTGTCACCACGCTCTATGTAGGCTAGTGCAGCAATCGGAGTAAAACCCCTCCTAACGCACGTTACTACAGCTATAAGTGATTCATTTCTCAGCACATCAGCTACCACGCTTGCATTCTTAGTGAACGCTGAATCAAGTGCTGAGGTGACCTGCGCCATCAGCCTCGTCGCTAAAGCTAAGGCTTTAAAAATGTCGGTATCCAGGTAATCTTCAGCCTTATTAACTAACTGAAGTATGCTTGACACCCCTGCGTAACCTGTAAGCGACTCTATGTAGGAAGCTGAGGTTCTGGCATAGTAGATTAGCACTGAAGCTGACTCTCTAACATCACTCAGTTTTACCGATATACCTGACCTACCGATGAGGTCAGCAATCCTCATCCAATCCAACGCGCTCTCAGACCGCCACGTAACGTATGCTGCTTTCCAAGCAATATCACTAAGCGACTCGTTTTGAATCGCGCTACGCAGGGACTTAAAACTACCTTCTGCATCATCGATCCTACTAGCTACTTCGGTAAGTATCGCTAATTCATTAATATCAATTGCATTTCTCACGGAACTAAGCAGTTTATAGTATTCATTACTTACTAGGGACAGCTTCTTCTCAGCTTCATTCACTAACCCATCAACTGATGAGTTACCTAATTCGATACAAGCGAGTTTAAAGGCCGCGTCGATATTAATTACGGCTGCGAAGTAGTTGGATGCCGCCGAATAATACCTTCCAGCCGACAGGTCAAGCCCTCCTCTCGAGCTGAACTCCTCAGCCTTAGAGAGCAACTCCTCAACACTACCCAGCCTCTCCTCAGGCAACATACTCATCATACTGAGTAAGGAGCGCCTCAAGCCAATGTAACTATTCCTAAATTTTGACACCCAACCCTTCACTATAGTTAGTACTGACTCAGGAAGAGAGATGTGCTCAGGTACTGGCCTCCTGATATTAATGCCGAACCACTTCAGTGCGTCAAAGATCGTAGCTACTTCAACAACTCTGACTCCCTCTTTTCTCCCCAGCTCCACCACATCTACATACTCGCCCTTGGATAAGCTTAGCGACTCTCTCTGACCAAGCGGAATCAACACTGTTTTAGCACCGACCTTCACTGCAGCCTCTAGCTTCTCAGGGACACCCCCGACAGCGCCGATGGTCCCGTCAGGAAGTATCATCCCAGTAATGACCACTGACTTATCTATAGACTTATTGAGTAATGCAGCTACTAAGGCCACAGTCATTGCTGCCCCCGCCGATGGACCGCCCACAATCGTAGTATTTGCTTTAATGCAGATGTAATAGTCATAGCTGAAGTAGTCTGTCCCAGCTATGTATGATGCAATGAGTGCCGCCATCCTCGCTGACGCCTGAACATCGACCTCAGATAAAGGCATTGCTGACACATACACCACCCCACTCCCCCTACAGACCTTTACTGTTAGCACTGAAGGCGTACCAACATACCTCCCATTTTCTTGTGCGACAGCTAAAACATACATGCTTCTCTCAGCCAGAAACCGTGCTTCAGTGCCGCAACTCAGTGACTGTCCTACCTGAGCAGCACCTACTGGCACTAAAGTAGACGTGAACAACATGAAAGTAAGCAAGTACAACATTATTTCTTTACTCAATTACACACCCTCCTACACACTCATACATCTAAAATATAATAACTCTTCTACGGTAGTATCGGTGATGCCGAAATATGTTGTAGTAGAGCACCTAGAACCATGCATATCCCCATGGCTGCTTAGTGAGTACTCCTACGTCATTAACCTATTCCGGGACTCGGACTTTAAGTTAATTTTCACCAGCATAAGAAGGCCGAGTGATTATAGTGTGCTTAAAGAACAGCAGGTTCGCGTTTTTAGGTCGTCCATTACTAGTAGAAGCCTGCTTAAATACCTGGGTATTAGCAATGTAATAGTGCTGGACCCCAAGGCCGAGGAACCTTTGAGAAGCCATGACGCCATACTTGCTGATGCTATAGTTATTGGAGGCATAATGGGCGATCACCCGCCTAAGGGCCGTACATGGGAGTTGATTACATCAAGACTCCCTGGGTCTAAACCCAGAAATCTCGGGAAGAAACAGTTGACTATAGCTGGAGCTGCATACGTACTGAGGGAAGTTCTTAAGGGCAGGAGACTCGATGAAATAACTATTAGGGATGGACTGACCATACCAATTGACCTGGGCAAGTATGAGTTACTGATCGAGCTACCATATGCTTTCCCATACGTTAATGGTAAGCCCGTACTGCCAGAAAACTATATTGAGGTAGTAGCCAGGAAGTCCTTGATCTTCGAAGGCGGTGAGGCCTGCAGTAATGAGCAAGATTAAGGTGCAGAACAGGGATTTAGTAAGGGTGGGTAAGGATGTTGATTTACCCTTAATTGGTACGGTAGCGTTCGGCGTGATCGATAGAGGCACAAATTTAATTCAGGTAAGACCTGTGAGTTTTTGCGTACTCTCATGCATTTTCTGCTCCACAGATGCTGGACCCAGGTCCCGCTGGAGGCAGGCAGAGTACATTGTAGACCTAGACTTACTCGTTGACTGGGTTAAGGCTATAGTTAAGTTTAAGGGCACAGACATTGAGGCCCACGTAGACACGGTAG
>JAGGTW010000064.1 GCA_021163585.1 Desulfurococcales archaeon
TAGAAAACATATATACTCAAAGCACACTATTTTATATTGACCTTATTAGAAGGTGGCTAACATGGTAGGTGGTTATGTAGGCAGGATACTGCGCGTTAACTTATGGTCTCAGAAGTACTCCATCGAGACACTCCCACCTGAGGGCGTCCTCAGGTCATGGCTAGGTGGTAGGGGCTTAGGTGTCTACCTAGCACTCAAGGAGATAGACCCTAGGGCCGACCCACTAGGGCCGAGGAACAAGGCATTCATCATGACAGGCCCCGTCACAGGTGTCGCTGGCGTTCCAGAGAGTGGGAGATGGTGCAGCGTCACTAAGTCACCGCTGACTAACACCATACACGATAGCCAGAGCGGCGGTAAGTTCGGGCCGGAGCTGAAGTTCGCAGGCTTCGACGCAGTTATTCTCGAGGATATGAGTGAGTCACCCGTCTACTTATGGATCTACGACGGCAAGGCAGAGATCAGGTGTGCGTCCCACCTCTGGGGTAAGGACGTGCACGCAACAACCGACGCGATCCAGGAGGAGCTTGCTGCTGAGGTAGGCAGGGATGAGGCTAAGAAGATCAAGGTATTAGCAATAGGTCCTGCAGGAGAAAACCTAGTCAAGTTCGCGGCACTAATGAACGACAAGAACAGAGCTGCAGGCAGAGGAGGTCACGGAGCTGTCTGGGGAAGTAAGAAGGTCAAGGCAGTAGCCGTTCTAGGGCACGAGAAGCCCAAGGTAGCTAGGGAGGATGCCTTCAGGGAGGCAGTAGCTAAGGCAGCTAAGAAGCACCGTGAGAACCCAGTGACTTCCGAGGGACTCCCGAAGTTCGGGACGGCAGTACTAGTGAATATAATCAATAAGGCAGGCATATTCCCGACGAGGAACTTCCGGACAGGCGTGTTTGAGGGTGCTGAGAAGATCAGTGGGGAGACATTAGCTGAAAAGTACTTAGACAAGAAGAAGAGTATTGAGGAGTCCTGCTGGGGCTGCATGATCACCTGCGCCAGGTACTCTAGAGTCACTAACTCACCCTTCAGCGGCGAGGGCGGCGGCCCCGAGTACGAGACCATCTGGGCCTTCGGCGCTCAGACAGGGACAGACAACCTAGAGGCAGTGATCAAGGCCAACTTCCTCTGCAATGAGCTGGGCTTAGACACGATCAGCATGGGGCACGTAATAGGTACGTTCATGGAGCTTGTTGAGGCAGGTAAGGTACCTGAGGAGAAGCTCAGGGGCCTCAAAGCCGGGTGGGGCACACCTGAAGCTCTAGTCGAGCTCACCTGGAGAACTGCCTACAGGTCAGGCATAGGTGACGAACTAGCCGAGGGTGCTGAGAGGCTGGCCCGGAAGTACGGAGCCCCAGAACTAGCCATGACTGTGAGAGGGCAGGAGCTCCCGGCCTACGACCCGAGAGGTGCTCAGGGCCATGGACTGGCTTACGCGACAAGCAACCGCGGCGGCTGCCACCTGAGGGCCTACATAATATCACCTGAGGTCCTGGGCGTACCGTCACTCGTCGACAGGTTTAAGACTGAGGGCAAGGCAGCGCTAGTGAAGGAGTTCCAGGACGTATTCGCCGTAATCGACTCAATGATCGTCTGTAAGTTCTCGTGCTTCGCTGTATGGGATGAGGAGTACGCAGAAATAATAAGCGCCGTCACGGGCTGGGACGTGAGTAAGGACGAGGTCCACAAGATAGGTGAGAGAATATGGAATGCTGAGAGAGTATTCAACGTACTCAGCTTCGGCGATGGCAGGGAGTACGACACACTGCCGAAGAGGCTCCTAGAGGAGCCCATGCCTGAAGGACCCTCCAAGGGTTACGTAACCAAGCTCGGTGAGATGCTGGATGAGTACTACAGAGTCCGCGGGTGGGTTGACGGCAGACCAACGAGGGCTAAGCTAGAGGAGCTAGGGCTTAAGTGGCTGGCTGACAGACTGGAGGAGGAGGGCCTCCTACCGACCTGACTCAGCCGTAGTGTGTGAGCAACCCTAAACCCAAGTTATTTTTCCATAAACACCCCGACAACTCGGCAGTGCTCTGGTTCCAGCACCTAATACTTAAATTACCTACCTTAACCTAATTCCTTGAAGTATTCTAAGGTGTGGGTTTATGGCGACCGCGAAGTCAGTAATTAGTTATGCTAAGGAAGCACTGCTTGATGAGCTGTACGCAACAGCGATCTACAGCAAGCTGGCTGAGCACTATGAAGGCAGGGACCTCTCCAGAAAGTTCAGGGAGCTTGCTGAAATGGAGAAGAACCACGCTAAGTTCTGGTCAGAGTTCCTGGGGAGGAGGGAGGTCAGTGTTGAAGGGGTGAAGGTGAGTAGGCTGAAGGTCTCGTTCTGGGTTCTCTTATTTAGGATACTCGGGCTCGGCCTTACATTCAAGATCTTGGAGTCGAGCGAGCGTAAAGCCATAGAAATGTACTCTGAGATACTCGACAGTGAGGAATTAAGTAGTGAGGAGAGGGAAGCACTTAAGAAAGTGCTTGAGGACGAGCTAATCCATGAACACACATTCGCTGAAGAAGAGTCCAGGTTCAAGGAGTTCATCAACCACGTCAGGGACGCCGTCCTAGGTATGAATGACGGCTTAGTTGAGGTACTGTCAGTCTCCGCAGGACTTGCGGGAGCTTACGGAGACCCCCTCTACGTAGCGCTGGGCGGACTGATCGTCGGGGTCGGCGGCGCCCTATCCATGGGTATTGGAGCATTCACCAGCGTGAGAGCTCAGAAGCAGGTCAGGCTGGGCGTGCTCACAAGGCTCAGGGTAGCCGCTAAGTACGCCGCACACATACTCATTGAGAAGGTGACTAAGTACATGGTGAAGAGGGGACTTAGGGAGGAGACAGCCAGGGTGATTGCTGAGGAAGCAAGGAGGAGGGGAGTCCTAGATAAGGTTGTTGCTGAGGAAGAGTACGGCATCAGGGGGGAGAGGCTGGAGAACCCGCTCAGAGCTGGAATATACACGGGGCTGTTCTACGCCGTTGGTGCTTTCGTACCTCTGACACCCTACTTCGCAATGATGTCTGTCTCGGCAGCACTTCCTGCATCATTTATTATGGCGGCCTTCATGCTAGGAATAATGGGCTTCCTGATCGCTATTACTGCAGAACTGAGTATCAGGATTAAGGTCGCTGAATTAATTATCGCTGGTCTGGGCTCGGCGACCGTGACGTTCGCCATAGGTAGGCTGGCTTCAGCCCTCCTAGGTATTGAAGTAGGGTGATAGGAAATCATTATTTACGCTGTCACCGTATGAGTAGTTGGTGAGCTTGCTTGACAGCAGGTGACTTACTCGGGCAGGCTAAGGCGATGGCTGACAAGGAAAAGAAGTACGCTAAGGAGCTACAGGACCTTGCTGACCAAGTCAGCCACCCAGTACTCAAGGCACTCATAGCTGGCATCGCCTCAGACTCAGAGAAACACAGCATGTTCTATGAAGCGATCACGGTGCTATTGAGCAGTAGGCACCCACTCATGTCTCAGGAAAACCTCGACTTAATACGTGATGCCGTTCGAAGACATATCGAGGTCGAGGCCGAGATGGTCAAATTAACTAAGAAGTGGGCCGAGGAAACAGATGATCCTAGGCTCAAGCTCATTTTAATGGCTATCCACGACGATGAGGTGAAGCACCACAGCCTACTAGTCAGTATAGAAAGACACATTGCAAGAGCCGTAACACTTACTGAACAGGACCTCTGGGACATGATCTGGAAGGACAGCCTCTGGCATGGGGCACCAGGAGGTTAACTCCTTAAACTAAAACCAACACGAACAGTCTTTTTCCCTGGGGGTGCCTACGCAGTAATTATTCTTAATTACCTAGCTTACTCCTTCCATGCAATCTACTTACGTCAGCACCAGCTACAGCGCCAGTGAGCCTCGGAACCCTAACATACTTCCTGACAAGCCACACACCTAAGTACACGAAGGGAGTATCAATAAGAGCTATGACCACCTTAAACAACCATAAGCTAGCGGCCATCACGACTAGATCCCCCAGAGGAACCACACCGTAGAACGCAATAAACGTAAATATTGCTGAGTCGATCAGCTGGCTAACCATGGTTGACGCGTTATTCCTGACCCACAGCCACCTCCCCTTAGTCAACTCCCTCCACTTCCAGAAAGCCCACACGTCATGGTGCTGGCTGATAACGTAGGCTATGAGTGAGGCAGCAACAATACGTGTCTGAAGCCCGAAGACCCTGTGGTAGAGTTCCTCCATGGACGGCTCCAGCGCTGGGAGGAACCAGTCCATCCACACGAGCACAAGCATGACTACCTCAGCGGCCAGACCCGCCCAGACAATGTATACTGCCTTCTTCTTCCCGTACACCTCGTCAACAATGTCCGTTATGGGGAACGTGAAGCAGTACGCTATAGTACCTGCAGGAACTACGAGACCTAAGAAGTTAGTTATCTTGACGCCAGCAGCTATATTAGCGAACACTATAGTAGCTGAGAAGACACCCGACAATACAGCCAGTACGAGCACGTCCCTCTCACTCATCACACCCCTGACCATGCCTCCCCACCTGAAACTCCATTTAACTCACTACTACCCCATGATTCGATCAAGCAGGAATTAAAGATTTTCGGGTTAGTAAGTCCTTACTTCATACCGCACCTACTGCTTACGTAGCCCCCACTCACCCTCATGTACTCATCGCCCTCCCCTACCTGAGGGTACTGCTCATATATGGTGCAGTCCGGTATTCCAGCCTCAATGAATGCCTTATGCCTGTTAACGCAGCTCTCACACCTACCGCAGTGATTTTCCCCGCTTAAGTAGCAACTCCACGTACGGTAGATTAAGTTGCCGAGTATTTTATAGCCGCGCCTCAGGTTTTCAGCCTTAGTCAACCCCTCACGGCTCGGACTCCACACCTCCAACCTCCTCTCAGACCTGAAGTGGCAGATCCTGAAGGCGGTCTGGAGTATTTCGATGCACTCTAGTGAGCAGTCAGGGTAGAGAGGCTCCCACGTATCCTCCCTAGGAGCTACGTCGTTGTAGTGTGCCCCATATATCACGTACTTAGCACCTATTGTTAAGGCGTAGGCAGCAGCAATGGAGAGCATGACAACATTCCTAATAGGTACTACAACGGTTGGCTCATACCCGACCTCAACCCTTACGGATTCATCAGTTAACTGCGTCCCCCTCCACAAGTCCTTCATAAATGAAAGGTCTATGACCCTGAACTCAGCAACTCTGCCCGGAAGCCCTAACCTATCGATCTCCCTGACTAGTTCCTTAGCTACGGACAGCTCCTTACCTCCCTTCTGACCGTAATTGAATGCCAGTACGTGGGCACTGCACCCCTTAGCCAGCCACTGAGCTAAGTACGATGTACTGTCGACCCCACCACTAACTACAGCTACAACCCTGAACTCGCCGCCCATGCGTAGTCACTACTATGTTAGTGCATTAATTCAAGATTAAATTAACTTGCTTCAAACTCACCTGCTCTTCTTTCCTGCAGCAATAATCAGTACTATGCCCACCGCAGCAAGTACTGCGCCGAGAATCAGCTTACCTGAGACCTCCAAGTAATCCCACAACTGCCTAAGAATGTCTACCAGCCCCCATCCAATTAGTGGCTGCATAACGAATGATACCCCAGCGGCTATGAGGATCACGCCAACAATTATTAAGGCGATCTTCCCAGCTTCTTTAAGACTTACTGGAACCTCTTCCTTAACCTCAACCCCCTCCTCAGCAGGTGCGCCAGCGGACTCAGGCATTAGAATACAGGCAGCTATATACAATATGATAGCTACTCCAGGATTTACTATGAAGAGAGCTACAGCGGCCAGTCTGACCAGCACTGGGTCTATCTTGAGGTACTCTGCTAAGCCCCCGCAGACACCGCAGAGAACCCTCTCCTTCTTGCTGCGGTACAGCCTCCTCAACAGCAACGCACCCTTAATCATTTACTCAGCTGTAGTACTTATATAGGTATGGTACGTTAAGTACGGAACCATAATACCTAGTTATAGTACCTCAAGTAAAAACGCTGAAGTAAGTATTTGAGGAATTCCGCACTACCTACCACTTATTTCAAGTCCAGGTATTCTGAGCTTGTTCTCAAGCCACTTAAAGCCTACGGTTGCCACAGTCGTCATTATCAGGTATATTATTGCCAGCGTCATGAACGTCTCTATAGGTCTGAAGTACTTGTAGTTAAATGACTTTGAAATAGCGAACATGTCCTGCACACCCACAACAAACGCTAGTGAAGAGTACTTGATCATGTATATCAACTCATTGGAAATACCTGGAAGAGCCCTTCTTATCGCCTGAGGCAATATTATATAGAGCACCTCCTGCAGCTTAGTCATACCGATCGCCTTTGCCGCCAGCGACTGACCCACATCTATCGAGCGGATAGCGCCCCTTACATACTCGGACTGATAGGAACCGCTGCAGAGTATGAAGCCGAGCACTGCAGCCCAGAAGGGGGTTAGATATATTTTGAAGTCCGCAAGCCCAACAAACAGTATTAGTAATGTGACCATCAGTGGGAAACCCCTGAAAGTCACCACCATAGCCGTCGCTATGGTTGAGGAGATCCTGTCACCGTAGACCCTCAGAGTACCTATGAGGATACCCAGCGCAACACTAGCGGGCATAGCAATAGCGAGCATTTTAAGTGTTGTTACCACACCTCCCATCAGCGCTGGCAGGAATTCCTCCCAGAAGGTCATTTTCTTTCACCGTACAGTCTACCGATCTTCTCGAAGAACTTCTTCGTCGCATCGTGCTTGGGGTTGAAAACCACCTCCTTGGGCGGGCCTTTCTCAAGTATGATTCCATTATACATGAACATTATCTCATCAGCAACCTCCAGCGCGAAGCCTATTTCATGTGTGACGACAAGCCCCGTAACACCCTTCCTAGCGAGCTCCTTCATCACCTGCAGTACCTCACCAACGAGCTGGGGGTCAAGAGCTGATGTGGGCTCATCATACAGGATTATAACCGGGTCCATTGCGAGGGCCCTAGCTATAGCTACCCTCTGCTTCTGCCCTCCAGACAACTGTGCTGGGTATTTATGCCAGAGGTCCTCGGTTATATGTACTGTGAGGAGCGCCTCCTTAGCACGCCTGATGGCTTCCTCCTTCGGGAGTTTCTTGACCTTCGTAAGCCCTATCATGACGTTGTCCAGCGCAGTCAGGTGGTGGAAGAGGTTGAACTCTTGGAACACGAACCCTATCTTCTGCCTCATCTTATTGATGTCTACTGAAGGGTTGGTGAGCTCCACGTCTTCAAGCCACACCTTACCCTTGTCAGGCATTGTCAGCAGGTTCAGGCACCTGAGGAGCGTGCTCTTACCTGCTCCGCTGGGGCCAGCTATTACCTTAGTCTCGCCCCTCTTGA
>JAGGTW010000123.1 GCA_021163585.1 Desulfurococcales archaeon
CAGCATAGCACAAGCCCTCGCCGTGATGAGACCCGTCAACCTCAATAACTGACCCCAGCCAGTACCTAATGTCCTCGGGAACCTCCACAGTACTTAAGTCCGAGAGCCTGCCAGAGAATAAGAGCCTACCACCCCACAGGATGTGGAGTTTCTCAGCATTAATTATGGCCTTCTCAACAGTGTGGGTTACTAGTAGCACGGTCCTACCTAATCTCTTCACAGTCATCATTACCTCCTGCTCCACAGCTGCCCTAGTTTCAACGTCTAGGTTGGTGAACGGCTCATCAAGAAGGAGTACTTTGGGGTCTACTGCCAAGGCTCTAGCAAGTGCGACTTTCCTCGCCTCACCACCACTTAGTGTTGCTGGATACCTATTAGCTACTGACTCAAGACTAAGCATTTCTATTAACTCCGCAACCCTCTCCCTCACGTAGTCCTCACTGAATCCCCTCACCCTCAGACCGAAAGCTATATTGTCCCATACGGTCATGTTTGCGAATAACGCATTATTCTGAGGTACATATGAAACCCCCCTCTCATAAGGCGGTATTTCATCAACGCAATCACCGTTAAAGCACACATTACCGTCATACTCCACTAATCCGGCAATAACCTTAAGCAGTGTTGTTTTCCCAGCTCCATTAGGACCAATAATGACTGAGAGCTTCCCTGAGGGAAATGAAGTGCTTACAGACTTGAGTATGAAGTTCTTCACAGACTTAAGGGTAACCTCGACCATCTGGGCTCACCCACCCACCTACTGCTGAGCTTCCTCTCTATGAGGTCGAATAACTGGACTATAGCTAGAGTCGTTAGTGCGAGAACTATGACCACAGCTATCAGCCTACTCATATCTATGGTTGTGGCGTACACCATAGCCAGGTACCCCAACCCTGAGGATAGGGCAATCATCTCAGTAACGAACACCGTCTTCCACGCCATAACTGCCTCAGTCTTAATTAGTGGAATGACCTTTAATAATGCCTGAGGTAGAACTACCTTAGTGAGTACCGTACGGGGTCTGGCACCCAACACCATGGCTACATCGACTTGTTCTCTGTCAACCGTTCTCAGTGCATTGATCATGCCGTACAGTACTGGCGGGAAGGAACAGAGAAATGAAGCAGTTACTGGCAGCTCAAACTCTTTAATACCTACCCATACGATCAGGATAGGTACCCAAGCAACCGAGGGAACAGCGAAAAATAAGGTGGCTACTGGCTGAATGTAGTTATGCATGGACCTAATCGAGAAGATGACCCCGAGTCCTATTCCTACAGCGAGGCCGAGGGTGAAGCCCGCAAGCGCCCTTACCGCCGTTAAGCCGTAGTTTATTGCTATTAAGTATGCGCTGTTTAAGTTCATGAATACTCCGGCAACATCAGTGGGTGCTGGGGCGAGGGCTCGGGGAACAGGACCTAATTCAGCAATCAGTTCCCATAGGAGCAGGAACGTACCCAAGGACACCAGTACTTGGAACTTCCTCACCAGCTATCCCCCAGACTCCTGCTGCCTTAGTTCAGCCACTATGTCTGCAGCGTTAAGCCTGTTGTGGAGGACACCGTGCCCGTACATGAAGTCTATGTATTCTTGAATTTCTTTGATATTTAGTGTTGTGTTCCAGTCAAGCATTCTTATTGAGTGCTCAGCAACTGCTGCACTAACGCCGAGCACCTTGGAATCCACTAATGCTACGTAACTTAAGTTATTCCTGATGCTTTCTATGCCCTCATGAGTTACTTGTATTAGTTTCTCGACGAGATCTGGGTACTCTTTCAAAAACTCACTGTCGACTACTAGGTAGCTTCCAGGCATGCCGGGCCAGACATCCTGGCTCCTGACTAATACCTTAAGACCCTTTGACTCTGCTACACTGGCGTAATGTTCAGGTATTGCTACAGCATCTATTTCCCCACTTAGAAGTGCTGAGAGGAGGGCTGCAGGACGCATGAACTTAATTGCCTTGAACTTAATGTGGTATACATCCTCAATTTTCAACAGGAGGAGGTAGCACGGACTTCCTTTACCGGGGGAGTAGACGGTAGCTCCATTTAAGTCTTCAATACTCTTGATCCTACTCGAGTTCACCACAAGCGCGTAACCGTGGTTGTGGACCTTAGCAACAATTTTTATGGGTATGCCCTTATCAATAATTAATAGTGCAGGCCCGAGGCAGGCCCACCCGACCTTAACATCGCCTCTGGCTAGTGCGGCAGCAAGCTCCAGACCTGTTCTGAACTTAAGAACGCTGCTTACATTAATTCCGTACTTGCTGAACAGACCGTCGTGCAGCGCTACCCACACAGGGGTAGCGTGGGTATTGAACTCCACCCCTAAACCTACATTATATAAGGTTCCACCACTACTGAGTAAGTGTAGTATGACATAAGATACCGCAGAAACAGCAAGCACGAGTACTATGATAGCGGTCAGAATTCGTGCTTTCATCTCTGCCTCCCTGTAAATGCTTTATATTACATTATAAGCTTAAATGTAATCTAATTCATTTACAGCGTAGAAGTAACACACTTAAGCTTTAGTTAATATAACAAAACTGAGATATCTTAATGTCAGTGATGAGTTATGGGTAGACGTAAGTATGGCTTACTCACTGAGAAACAATACCTGGTGCTTAAGCTAAGGCTCCAGGGACTTACGCAGGAGGAAATAGCTAAGATGCTTAATACTACGAGGGAAAACATCTCAATTATTGAGAGGAGGGCTAGGGACAACATTAGGTTAGCTGAGGAGACGCTGAATGCTTACAAGGAGCTCTTGGCTGCTGGTGAGGTAGTTATTAAGCCTGGCACTCACTTGGTGGAGGTACCGAAACTAGTTATAAGCAGGGCTGATGAACTAGGGATTAAGCTGAGGGCCAACTTCACGAGGTTGTACGATGAAATAAGGTACAGTGCTGGGGACTGTATTAGCGGGACAAGGGTAGAGAAACCTATTAAAGTACTCATCTTTAAGGACGGGTCATTCGATATAG
>JAGGTW010000003.1 GCA_021163585.1 Desulfurococcales archaeon
ACTAGTCCTTATACTTTAATAGATTACAACAGATCCGGTGTAGCATTACTTGAAATAGTTACCGAACCAGATCTTGAATCACCTAAGGAGGCCCGGATATTTATTAGCAAGCTAGTGTCCATACTAGAACACCTAGGAGTTACAAACCCTGAGCTAGAAGGAGCTGTGAGGGTGGACGCTAACATCTCTATTGAGGGAGGAGAAAGAGTAGAGATCAAGAACATAGGTTCGCCTAAGGACGTTGAGAAAGCACTCCAATATGAAATAGCTAGGCAGTCAGCTATAGTCAAGTCAGGAGGCAGTGTCAATAGGGAAACCAGGCACTGGGACAAGGGAAAAGGAATAACTGTTAGTAGTAGGGCGAAAGAACTCGAAGAAGACTACAGGTACTTCCCAGACCCAGACCTACCGCCGATACCGATAAGCAGCGACCTAATTGATGAGGTCAGGAGCACCCTGCCTGAATTACCTGATGATAGGATAAAGAGATTGATGAGTGAGTATGGGCTATCTAAGTACCTAGCTCACGTAGTAGTTATTAGGAGTAAGCTGCTTGCTGACGCGTTCGAGTCAGCTGTGAGGGCGTGCGGCAATGCTAGTACCATAGCTTCGATACTAGTCAATGAGTTACTTAGGTGGGTGGACGAGTGCGGCATCACTATCGAGGAGGGTCTAAAGCTGCTGACTACTGAAAGGATCTGTAAGCTTGTGCGGTACCTTAAGGAAAAGAAGCTCAGCTCTAAACTAATTAAGGAGTACATAAAGAAGATTATTACTGAGGATATTGATCCCGACGACCTGATAGGTAAGGGGTATGTAAGTATTATGGATCCTGAATACTTAAGTAATGTAATTGAAGAGGTATTCAAGGAGAACCCTAAAGCAGTAGAAGACGCAAGGAGGAACCCTAAAGCAATTAACTACTTAGTAGGACAAGTAATGAAGAAGACCATGGGTAAGGCCGACCCACAATTAACTTACGAGTTAATTAATAGGAGGCTGAAAGAAAATGTCCATTAATTCACTAAGTAATGTAATATCATACGTAACTGATGTAGCTAAGGATGCGAATTACATAGCTACTAAGCTCGACGAATACAGGAAATTACTTACTGAAGATCTGCGTAAGAAAGGTAAGACCATCACATTGGAACCCCCTCCACGCTGTATAGTTGTGGGTGATGTACACGGTGACCTAATCACTCTCACAAAAATCCTTTCTCGCATTGCAATCAGGACAGTAAGGTCTGGCGACGCCATCATGGTGTTTTTGGGGGACTATGTTGATAGAGGACCTAATCAGTTAGAAACTTTACTTACAGTTCTCGAACTTAAGTTGAGGTTTCCCGAATATGTTTACGTCTTGAGGGGCAATCACGAACCACCCAGATTTCTTATTCCATCACCGCATGATTTCCCTGAAGAGCTCATTATGAGATTCGGATATAGTAAAGGCTCAGACCTGTACGATCAGTTCATGGAGCTCTTCAACCTCTTACCTCACGCATTAGTGTTAGAAAGAGAAATACTCATGCTACACGGTGGACTACCCACCATCAACTACCGGAAGTCCGACAATATTCAAGAATATCTCCTAGGGAGAAATGAAACCGAGCAAGACCTAATACTTACTGAAGTACTCTGGAATGACCCCATTGAACATAACATCGTATCACTGCCATCACCTCGAGGAGCAGGACACTTATTTGGAGCTAAAGTTACGTATTGGGTACTCAGCAAGTTTAAGTTAAAGATCGTTGTGAGAGGGCATGAGCCAGCCAACACTGGCTATAAACTAAATCATAATAAGAGAGTAATTACAATATTTAGTAGAATTGGTGCACCATACTATAACACAAATGCTGCATACATGGATGTAGATCTGACCGTAAAATACTGGTGGAAGAACCCTGAAAAACACATAATTACACTATGACATAGTTACCAACACACTTAGCTTTAAGCCGTAACTTATCCAGTAAGTATATTAACTTGCAGACTCCAATGTACTTTTTTGGGTTAGGTGAACATGGGCGGGAGTTCAGATCAAATAAACGATGAGATCAGTCAATTGAAAGAACTACTAATGGTTAAGTTCAGTGGTGAGGAGCTGAAGGCACTTGCGGAGGCACTATCCGACATGCGTAATGAGGTTACCGCTTATACATTTATTGATAATGACTGTCTATTCTGCAATGAGGCTGTGAAGCTAATGAACACTATTTCAGCAGTTAGTCCCAAGCATAATGACCACAAGCTATTTAAGCACTCAATCATCCACAGGTCGACTCGAAGAGATCTATTTGAGAAATTAAAAATTGAGAGAGTACCTACAACAATATTATTAAATGGAGCCATACGATATGTAGGAGTCCCAGCAGGCGAGGAGATACGCGGTCTTGTTGAGACAATAATAAGAATTAGCACTAGCGAGTCTGGATTGAGTAGTAGTGCTGTAAAGAAATTAGAGGAAGTGGAGTGCGACATAAAGGTAAGAGTTATCGTGACTCCTCTATGTCCATACTGTCCATATGCTGTACTCCTAGCCAACATGACTGCCCTAGAGGCATTCAAGCAGGGCAAGGAAAACGTAGTTGCAGAGATTGTGGAGGCGTTCGAGAACCCCGATATTGCTGACTCCTACGGCATCACCAATGTTCCAGCCATAATAGTAAATGATGTTCTTGCCTACGTTGGCGTCCCATATGAGGAAGAATTCATAGAAATACTACGTAAGGTGTGCCATGGGCAATAATATAATTTGAATTTCCTTAGTACTCACACCACTTACAGTCTCCTACAGACCCATCAGGAAGGGAGAACCTCGCTATCCTGTATTTTGTTCTTAAACCCCCTGACTTAACTCTGGAGCTTGCTCTAATCATTTTAGTGCCAATGCCGACTTCCTCGGCACTCTCTTCGGGTTCTCCCGGGACATCCTTACTTACTTCTTCTTTCAGCATTTTCTTCGCCATTTTTATACCGAAGTGAATTACCTGCCTTGCCTTACTTCTGTCTCTGTATATAGTTATTCCCTTACATCCCAGCTTCCAAGCAAGTAAGTATACCTCCTCAACATCCTTCACTGAAACCTCGTACTTCATGTTAACAGTCTTACTCACACCTGCATCAACCCATTGCTGCCACACTGCCTGGTGTAGTACATGCCACTTAGGCTCAACGTCATGTGCTGTTCTGAATAGCCTTCTTAATGGCCTAGGAATAAATGGATTCTCTGCTATGGATCCCTTCTCAGCTATCAATCTAATTACCTCAGGCTCGTCTAAGCCATAAGCTCTTAAGTACTCTAGGAATAGCTTGTTCACTTCAATAAATGTACCCACGGTTACTACTCTGGCATATGCTAACGCAAATATCGGCTCAATAGATGATGACGTTCCAGCTATTATAGAGATCGTTCCTGTCGGCGCTATAGACAGCAGTGTTGCGTTTCTAAGCCCGTACCTTTTCATTAAATCCTCAACCTTTCTCCAGTCTACTGGAGGTCTGTCCTCAACTAGTTTCTTAACTTTTCTTGAGGGTTCGTCACTAATACCTGCTATTTTAGCTATATCACTCAGACCCATTGCTGTGTGCCAATACGGCCTGTAGAGCCCGCTATCCCATTCCGGAAAAGCACCTTTCTCCTTTGCGAGTTCCACGCTAGCTAAATATGCATTATAAGCTATCCATTCCGCAATGTGGTAGCCTAAGTAAATTGCGTCAACAGAATCATATGGTATTCCCAGCCTTATTAGCATGTGCGCCCAACCCATTACTCCGAGACCCACCTTCCTGGTCCTCTTAGCGGCCTCTTCTAGTTGGTGTAGAGGGTATTTAGAGACGCTAATTACACTGTCGAGAAACCTTACAGCTATTTTGACATCTCTTGCCAAACCTTCCCAGTCTATGGATTTATCGTCTGTTATGTATCTCTCTAAATTAATGCTGCCCAGATTACATGACTCCCACTCAAGGAGAGGCTCCTCACCACACGGATTACTTGCCTTTATCTTACCTAGATACCATACTGGATGTCTTCGGTTTATGGTATCTATGAAGAGTAAGCCGGGGTCACCACCCTCCCAGGCTGCATGAATAATTTCTTTAAATACTTCATCAGGACTTACGTATTCTGTTATAGCTCCTTCGGACTTAGCTATCACCAAAGCCTCATCCCATGTAATGATCTTTGATTTATCCAGAGGTATGGAACCTCCATTAGATTCCAGTTCATTTATTAATACTTCCTGAACCCAGTCCTCACTCATATAGTACCTAGCCCAAGCCACCGCATATCTTCTAGAATCATTACTACCATCAATCGATGTTTTTCTAGGATTTATTAATGGTACCAACCCACCTGCCCCTAAGGCTTTCATGAAGTAGTCGTACATGCCAACAGAGATATTGAAGTTCTGTAGGTACCTGTCTTTATACTCACCCGCTTTAGCCTTAATGAACTTCCTTATATCAGGGTGCCAGACATGAAGTACTCCCATATTAGCTCCTCTTCTCCTGCCACCCTGCTTTATTACCTCAGTATTTATGTCGAATATACGCATAAATGACA
>JAGGTW010000130.1 GCA_021163585.1 Desulfurococcales archaeon
CAGAGAGTATCGGATCAGCAGCTACATTCGCTCCTGGGGCCTTCATAGTAACTAATGCTCTCGCACCACCTATCGCAGCACCTAGCCCTATCTCAAACGCTACCCTCTCATTTACAGCCCACTCAGCGTATATGCCAAGATCTTTCCCGAACCTGTGAAGCGTCATTAGTACCTCACTTGAGGGTGTGCCCGGGTACCCGCTAACGACATAGACACCGCCTTCAATAGCTCCCCTGGCAATCGCCTCATTACCCATTAAGGCAAGTACCGTGCCTGCGGGAGCTCTTAAGGGGTTTACCTCCTGCACGCTCCTACTCATAGTTTCACCTTATCTTACAATATAGTTAGAGTACGTCCTCCCATTAATGCTTTCCTATTCTGCTTAGGTACACGTACCTCTCATAGAGTGCGTTAAGCGCTCTTGCTGCGATCCTAGATGAAGTCACAGCAGGTGCTGCCTTAGAAACATACTTCACAACCTGCTCACTTCCCTCACCGTCAACATATACTATAGTCGGTAACGTGAAGTCACTATACACCGAACTTATAACTCTATAGAGTTTTTCAGGTCCTTCCGCTGATGTAGGTACATAGGCCAGTACCGCTGCATCATAGTACTTTCTGAGTTCATTAATTGTTAAGGCCGTAGCGACCTGTTCAATGATTGCATCACCACCAAAATCTATTGGATTTGAGCCAGACGGGCTCTTACCGCATGCTCCAGCAATACTTTTTCTTAAAGTAGTGCTTAGTGCTGGCAGTTCTAAGCCGCTGTTCTCCAGGTGTGAAGCAAGTATCACACCCAGACCGCCTGAATTAGTTACTATTAATGTTCTCTTCCCTGACAGACCGTCCTTAAGCTTGCGAAGCACCTCACATACCTCGATCAGGTCATCTATATCTTCAGCAAGATAGGCACCGATCTTCTTAGCTGCAGCCATGAATACCTGGTATGAGGAGGTTAGCCCGCCAGTATGCGATCTCACCGCCTCACTGCTTCTCTCACCCCACCCTCCCTTCAGTATACTCAGCGGCTTTACAGCGGTTAGCTTTGAGGCCACTCTAAGAAACCTCCTACCTTCCCTTAACCACTCAATATACGCTATAACTGCTTCAGTACCGCCGTCCTCAAGGGCGTACTCTAGCGTATCAGTTACATCCACATCCATCATATTACCTAGGCTTATGAAGAATGAAACACCGCTAGAGTAGTCCCGTAATCTGGAAATCACAACACCTCCTAAGGCACCACTCTGAGCCATTAAGGCTATAGGCCCCTTATCAGGTACTACCTCAATACTTGCGTGCAGGTTAATGCCAGCTATACTAACACCTGCAGAGTTCGGTCCTATTACCCTAATGCCGTAATCGCGCACCACATTCCTTAGTCTCTGCTCCAGCACTTCATTCCCCGCCTCCTTGAATCCCGCAGTAATTATTACAGCTAATCTAACTCCCTTTGTGGCAGATTCCTCCAGGACTCCTGGAACTACTGGTGGCGGTACAGCAATTACTACTATGTCAGGCACTTTAGGCAGCTTAGAGACGCTGGGCCACGCCTTAATTCCGAGTATTGACTCATACTTCGGGTTCACAGGATAGATATCTCCCTTAAAACCGCTCTTAATAATATTCCTCAAAATTTCGTAACCTACCTTGCCCTCTATTGGAGTCGCGCCGACAACCGCTACTGAACTTACTCTTGACAGAGTACTAGAAATACCCATCTCTAATCCCTAATCATATAGGGTTGGGTATGGAATTTTAAGCATTGTAGTAACCACTCAACAACCTTATTGTCCGAGCATTTTAGCAGTATCGGAAGGATATTTTTAATTTACCCCATGTTGTAAGCTTTAATGAGGTGTAACTTCTTGAACTTCCTGCCAGTCACTTGGGATGACGTCCACGTAATGTCCTTAAAGATAGCTAGGAAAGTTATTAGGGATGGGTATGTGCCAGACGCTATAGTCGGTATTCTAAGGGGAGGGTTCATTATTGCTAGGATAATTGCTGATGTGCTGGGTATTGAAGACCTAGGTACCGTTGAAGTAAAGTTCTACAAGGGCATTGCTGAGCCCTCTGAAAGACCTGTGATTACACAGCCGCTGACACTTGATGTACGAGATAAGAAGGTGCTGATAGTAGATGACGTGGTTGATTCAGGGAGAACTCTTGAGGTAGCTACTGAACAGGTAAGACTTCGTGGAGCTTCCACCGTTAAGTCTGCCGCACTCTTCGCTAAGCCTAAGTCAATAATATTCCCTGACTTCTACATTAAATTAACTACAGAGTGGGTGCTGTTTCCATGGGAGCTCGGTGAGTTCCTTAAGGAGTTCAGCGACTCAATTAATGTAGACAACATTAAGGAAAGGTTGAAGAAAGTAGGTCTCAACGTAAGTGACGAACTACTTACAGAACTTGCTGGGGTCTTGAAGGAGCGTTCAAGTAAATAACCGCTTCAGCATATCCTAGGTACTAGCACCGACACAGTGTCAATGAATACCAGTCCTCCCACTTCAGTCTCGGCAAGAACCCTACCCTTCACTACATCAGATGGCGGCTCAACCACCCTACCAATAATATTGGCCTGTACCTGCCCTATCGACCGAAGGTACTTAACCACGTCATCCGCTACCTCATGGTCCACCCCCAACACAGCCAAACCCTCTGATGCTACTTGAAGCGGGTCAATACCTAACATATCCAGAAAATTCCTAGTGCTTTCTTCAATAGGTACGTCCTCACGTCTTATAATTATGGTTTTCCCTATAGCTGACGCCCATTCATTAAGTATTGACGCAATCCCACCTCTGGTCGGGTCCCTGGCAGCATGAATGTGGTCACCAAATTTTTCGATGAGAGGTAGCATGACGTTGGTTAGCGGCTTTACATCACTCCTCAACCCCTTAATGCTGTCCAGCATCCCTAGTTGAGCAGCTATTATAGTCGCACCATGCTCTGCTATAGGGCCCGTAACGATGATGTCGTCACCAGTCCTCAAACCGCTATCTGCTATCGGCCTATCAGTAATACCTATCCCCACTGACGTTATCACCATCGTGTCTAGGGAGCCCTTAGGCATTACCTTAAAGTCCCCACCGATCAACGCAAGTCCTTCCTCAGTAACTACCCTGATGAAGGAGTTCATGATTTCTCTAACTAAATCCATGTCAGTGCCCTCCTCAACCAAAACTGCGTCCTCAACTGCTACTGGCTTGGCCCCCATCATGAGTAGGTCATTGATCGTTCCCGATGCTGCCAACACACCGAGGTCACCTCCGGGAAATTTGAGTGGCTTAACAGTGTAGGAGTCCACAGTAACAACTACGTATTCGTCCCCTATCCTGATTACAGCCCCATCATCCAGCTCATCAATACCTATACCACCTTTAGTCCTCCTCAGACCTTCAGGTACTTTCGCTACGATTAGCTTACTGATGACCTCCCACGTCTCTCTACCTCCAGCACCATGAGCTATGGTAACCCTCTCACCCTTGACCACAATGACCACCCAAAACCGTGTGTTTTGAGCAGACTTAATTATAACTATTGCTGATGGAATTGCCCGAAGTCCTTGAGGGTCACACCCACTGACTTTATCTCCTCAAGCCTTAGGAACTCCGGGTGCTCCGCCCAAATCCTGCAGGTTCCCTCTACACTTACCATGCAGGGGCCGTAGGGGGAGTCAGGCCTGCATACCTTCATAAATAGTGGGCAGTGTGTGGGCTTGCTGAGCCCTAGAACTACTTCATGACACTTGCAACCAGGCACCACCTCCTTCGAGAGGTCGGCTGGTGGGTCCTTCAAGCCGTACTCTCTAACCGCATCATGCTCTTTGAACCTGTCTTTAAAGAAGCCACCACTTTCTTTAACAAAACCTATGCCCCTCCAGTAGGCATCGCGAACTTCAAACACCTCAGATATTGCATGCTTAGCCAATTTATTCCCATCCCATCGCACCACCCTACTGTACTCATTGATGAGCTCTGCTTTACCTCTAACCTTCATTTCAAGTATTCTCTCTATAGCTGCAAGAACGTCTATAGCCTCAAATCCCGCAACCACCGTAGGAACGCCGTACTCCTTAGGGAGGAATTCCCATGATGAAGCACCTATTACGGCTGAAACATGTCCCGGAGCTATGATACCGTCAAGCTGTACAGCCCCTACTTCGGTGAGTAGGTGCCTAACTATTGGTGGTGTATATCTGTAAGCCGTAAGTATTGATAGGTTCTTAGGTACTTTACCCTTCATAATTACTGATGCCACTGACGGCATTGTAGTCTCAAACCCTATAGCAAAAAACACCATGTCATTGGACCTGGTCTTAGCGTACTTCACGGCATCCATGAAGGAATACACGATATGGACTCTGCCCCCGCCTGCCTTAGCCTCTAGGAGTGACCTTGGCGTGTGACCTGCTGATGCTGGAAGCCTAACTGCGTCCCCGTACGTAAGTACTTCTATTCCCTCAAGGGACAGACTGATCAGCTGGTCCACAAAGTAGGCAGGGGTAACGCAGACCGGGCACCCCGGCCCCGCGATCAGCTCGATCTCGTCAGGAATCAATGTTCTGATACCGTAGTGTGTGATGGTCCATTCATGGGTACCACAGAAATCCATTATTTTAACTATGTTTTTCAATCGTTCGGCGAGTTTTCTTATCTTGACTACTAAGGACTTACTGTACTCCTTAGTTATCCTATCCATCAGCCCTCTGTAGGTGTCTGTGCTGCGACTCATTACATAGACCCTCAACATACTCTCCTGGCTGAAGCTTACTGCCCGCACTCACCCTAGCACCGTACCCTATGAAAGCCCCTATTTTAGTGTACTGCCTTCTCTTCTTAACTACTTTAATAGCCTTAATGCCCTCCCTTTCCGGCTCGGTAAGTAGCTTAGTAATTACGCCTGACTCAATAACCGCCTTCTCACCGACCACACTAAAGCCCAGAAATGAACCCCTCCCTATTGTGGCTTCCGGCTCCACCGCAGACCAAACCAGCTCTACGTATGAGCTCACGGTTGATTCCTCCCCAACACCCACGTAAGGCCTGATAAACGTGTGAGTACCGACCAGTACATTCCTGCCTATGTAAGCTGGTCCCTTAATTACAGTGTAGTGGTCGACTTGGGCACCATCTTCCACTACTACAGGTCCCTCAATTATAGCTGTTGACGCTATCTTAGCCTTGCTGGAGATCACTGAATTACCAACATATTCATTAAAGAGGTAGTACTGAGCTTCCAGTATATTCCATGGGTAGCCTACGTCAACCCACCAACCACTCCAAATTGACGCTACTACGTCATGTCTCTTTATGTAGCTATTTACAGCTCCTTCAAGCGATTTCTCACTCCCTATCAACTCAACCAATTCCTTGTTAAGTACTGCAACACCGCCAAAGGCATACGCACCTTCTACGTACTTCTCAGGCTTCTCAATAAATGACTTAACCCTTCCATCAGGGGTCAGTGTTACAGCGCCATAAAGTGAAACATCTTCTTCAGGTACCACATTAATCACTGGTTTATTAAAAACTTGAAAAGCGTTAATAACGCCTCGGAAACCCTCAGTCGGCATCAGGGTGTCTCCATAAACCAGGAGTGCATTCTTAGATAGCTCATCGGATGCTGTGAGTAAGGCAGCGGTGAGGCCTTCA
>JAGGTW010000012.1 GCA_021163585.1 Desulfurococcales archaeon
ACAGCTGAGGGAAGGCAGACTAGGGTCTCTACAATCGAGATAGTCCTAGCTAAGAAAGAAGAGTAAGAAAACCTACAAGACTACGGAAAATAAGAGGATTTTTTGTTAAGCATATTTGGACCCACACCAAGAACTAGACATGATGAAAACTTCTACCCACAATATTAAAACTAGCTACACCAGCTTTACTTCACATCAGTATTTAATTGATAATTAAGTAATTGATTATGGTGTAACGTGTTTGGGTAGGCTTATGGATAAGCTTGCTCAGGGCAGGCCCCTCCTACAGGTAGCTCTGGACTTCACTAAGCTTACTGATGCTGTGAGAGTCGTGAATGTCTTAAGGGACCTTCCTATAGACATATATGAGGTGGGAACACCGTTAATAAAATCTGAGGGAGTAAGAAGTATCGAAGTTATTCGCGCCTTGGTTGGTGATGAAAGAGTTGTTCTGGCCGACATGAAGACTGCCGACACGGGTGCTCTAGAGGTTGATTTAGCCTATAATTCCGGGGCCGATGTTGTTACGGTTCTTGCCTCAGCTGATGATGAAGTAATCAGTGCTGCGGTTCAGAGAGCCAGTGAGGTGGGTATCGAGGTAGTTGTTGACACGATCGGGGTTACTAATTTGTTTGAGAGGTTGAACTCCTTACGCAAAATTGGCGTGAACATAGTCAATATACACACAGGCATAGATGTTCAAAAGAAGAGGATGATGACGGCAGCTAATAGGCTATCATTAATTAAGAAGGTAATTGATAGCTTTAACGATATTTATGTAGCGGTGAGCGGTGGAATCAAAGCAATTAATGTGCCTGAATTTGTGAGGATAGGTGTATCAATAATAGTTGTTGGTTCAGCAATAACAAAGTCGGAGGATCCCAGGAGCTCAGCCATAGAGGTAATTAATTCCATGCGAAAGTAGCTATTGATTGTTAATTTAGGTTAAGGTTTATTAGTAATTTGCTATAGACCATACCTTTTTGGTGACGTGTGATTGATCGAGTTACTTAATGTTATCTTACTTGCTGTCACGTTAGTTCTGGTAATACTTGTAGTTACAGGTTATGACCAGTACTTTGCGCTGAGAGCTAAGGTAAAAGCAGGTAGTAGATTAACGTCCACTGATATTACCGTCCCAGGGTCTTCAGATCCGCAGGCTAATACAATTAAAATAAAGAAAGTTAAGGCTTCTAAAGTCGGTAGTTACTTAGTAATAACTTTGGTACTAAGTGAACAGGGAGCTGGGGACAAGGTATCAATAGACGACCCGACGCTACTGCTTCCCTTAGTTCAAGTGTCAGCAGCCGAGGAAAGAGAGGAGAACTTAGTATAGTCACGAGTTAACGCTGGACAATTCAGGAATTATCTAACATCGCATAATCTTTAAGAAGTCTCTACGCTTTAGAAAATAGGTGTCTAGATGTCGCAAGCTAAGGGCACAACAGCTAAGGAGTTAAAGATCTTCTCAAGACCTGTTGTAACGTGTGATGACATCAAGAAGGATAAGCGGAAGATGACTTTGCTGCATATAATTAGGTTAGTAGGTGAGATAAGTGAAAGAGGGTTGACGAAACTCCTCTATATTCTTAAGAAGGAGAAAGATATTGACGTGGGCTATAAGTTTATCCTAATAGGTGAAATACCGAATAGTAAGGAGTTGCTTGAGGATGTCAGAGTATTGCTTTACTTAGGCATACTCGAAACTAATCCTGTTACAAGGAAGCTAAGATTAACAAGTAGTGGGACAGAGTTCCTGGAGTCAAATAAAATGCCTGAAGACGAAATGGGTAAGCTTGAGGACTGCATTAATGAAGTTAAGCCTAAGGTCCTCACGGAGGAGGCAACAACAGAAATGTTGCTCAGAGGCATAAGAGCGCGTAGGAGAACTCGCCGGAGGAGGTAGCTTTAGGTTATATTATGTATTGCGATTACTTCCTTCCCTTATTAATAATGTGTCTAAGTTCTTCAGGCATTAACTCGTAGTATTTTCTCAAGAATTCCTTCTCTCTCTCCTGCACCCTGGGGTGAGTTCTCCTATCATCCGGGTACATTAATGGAATCCCATTAATTACTGGGTACCACCTGCTACATTTCGGGCATACAAGTACTGCAGCTACAATATCCGTCTTTACGCAAGTATCACAGGGTAAGTCGGTTTCCTTTAGTTCCTTAATAGGTTTTTCTTTGAGGCCGCAGTATATATCGCAAAACGGCTTCTGCACTTTAAAATCCTTCTCCAGAGTTCTCTTTTCGAGAATGTATAATTTAAGAGGAAAACTCCTGCACATGGGGCACGCTAGAAGATTTAATAGCGCATACCTCATGACATCACCCTAATAGATCCTTAATAGTTGAGACAATGTCATTATATATTTTTTTAGTTGACTCCTCAGAACCTGATTCGACAAATATTCTCATGACGGGTTCTGTACCACTAGGCCTTACGAGGAACCAGTAGTCCTTGCCTATGACCTTAATCCCGTCAACATCAATGACCCTCTCCGCCCTGTACTGTACCTTAAGTTCCTCAACAACCTTAACTGCATCTCCCCTGTTTTTAATGGGTACTTTTGTTTTAATGATGTATCTCCTAGGCAGCTCATCGTAGAGGTCAGAGAGCCTTCTTTTTTCTGTACTCAATAATTCAAGCATTAGTCCCAGGGTCATTGCACCATCCCTAACGTACTGGTGTTTAGGGTACATGAAGCCACCGTTCTCCTCAAAACCTGCGATAGCACCTAATGAGGTCATGGTTCTGGATATGTCTATGCTGCCAACCCGTGTCCACACTACCTCTATGTTATACTTACTTAGTATTTCTTCGACTAAGGTGCTTGATGAAACAGCGGTAACCACTCTTCCAGGTTTTCTTTCTCCTCTGTTCTCAACTATGTGCCTACATAGCAATACAGCGGTTCGATCACCTGGAATTACCCTTCCCTTATCATCAATAAATATTGCTCTGTCTGCATCACCATCGTGTGCTATACCTATATCTGCCCTTAATGCTTTAACTACTGCTGCTGCCTCAACGAGGTTTTCAGGCACTGGCTCTGGTTGTCTATCGGGCAGATGGGATAAGTCTCCATTTATGACCGTGACCTTCACGCCTATTGCACGTAGTAATTTAGGCGTTGTTAATGCTCCAACGTTATTCGCAGGGTCAATGACTACTTTTAGTCTCTGTCTACGTATTTTCTCAATATCTAGGAGTTTCAGCACACCCATTATGTAGAATTCGTTGACGTCGTTAACGGATTTAACGTCCCTTCCCAAAGCACTCCATGAGGTCCTCCGAAATCTGCGTTTCCAGTAGATTTCTTCAATTTCTCTTTCTGCCTCCCGGGGTAGCTCTATTCCATCATTCACTATTACTTTTATACCGCTATATTCTGAAGGGTTATGCGAGGCTGTCACCATTATTCCTCCATCGAAGTCATGGTGTTTCACATAGTACTGCAGTGCAGGTGTGGGTACGAGGCCGGCGTAATATACCTTTATGCCAGCTGACAGCAGTGCGGACATAACTGATTTTACAATAAATGAATTGCCAGCTCTTGAGTCTCTGCCAACCAGTAACTTACTTCCCTCCTCAAAAAACGAGCCTATTGCAAGTGCTAGCCTCGTGACTTGCTCTGGGGTAAACCACTCATTAGTTATACCTCTTATACCATCTGTTCCAAATAGTTTCTTTGAACTTACACTCAAGCTCATCACCCATAAAATAATACACAAGGGTGAACTTAAATCATCACAATATATTATTATCTTGTAGTAAGGCAGAATTAATAGTGATGGTGAGACATGTGAGATACTATCAGCACAGTTCAAGGTGTTTGATATGGGGCTAGTGTGGTTAGATGCCATGACCTCAAAACAGGGGACACTATTATCAGTAATTGCTAAGGAGCTCAAGTCGTTGGGACATGAAGTCCTGCTTACTTGTAGGAGCTACGAATACACGGTCGGCTCTATAAGAAGGTTTGGTTTTGACCCAGTAATTATCGGGTCATACGGTGAGGGGGGCAGTAAGGAGAAGATATTTCAGGACATTAAGAGAATGGAGGGACTTCTTAGATTACTTTCAACCATAGGGGAGACACCTAAGGTGCTGGTCGCATATCCTAATCCTCCTGCAGCACGAGTGGCATTCGGGTTAGGGATAAAGTATGTAGCCTTAACAGACTCACCACATGCTGTAATACCTAGCAGGCTGTCACTTCCTCTAGCGGATGTCATAATTACGCCTTCAGCAGTGCCTAAGTCAGAGATAGAGAAGTACATCTACAGAGGCGGGACCAAGATATATCAGTACGAAGGTGTTGATGAGATAGCGTGGCTGTTGCGTTGCAAGCCAGACGAAAAGTATATCAGAGCAGTACTTAGACTTAAGCCATTTAATTACGTTGTTTTTAGGCCCCGTGAATACCTAGCTACTTACTACAGCATTAAGCCAGCAGTGAGTGTAACTAAGGTCATTAAGGAATTAAGTGACCTAGGTTTTACTGTTGTTGTACTCCCTAGGTACAGCACTGATATGTCCTTGGTTGAGGAACTCAGTAAGCAAGGTATTAATGTGAGATTGATCAAGGATATGTATGATGGTGTTTCACTAGCATTTTATGCAAGAGCAGTTATAACTGGGGGTGCTACATTAGCACGTGAAGCAGCACTTCTTGGCACTTTAGGAGTAACATACTTTCCGTTTTCGTTGTACGTTAATGACTATGTAGTAGAGAAGGGCTTTCCTCTTTACGTAGCTGAAACTGATGACGATATAGTTGAATTAGTAGTGGATAAGGGCACTACTCATAAAGAAGGTTATTCAGTGTATATTAATAAATTGAGGTCCGTCTTTGAGGATCCGCTAGAGACTGTCTTAAGAGTAATTGCCGAGCTTCTTTCATAGTTCGACTACTTAAAACTTGAACCACTTCTCAAGTCCTTTACTCCCCTGTGATATCCCTAACTTCCTCAGTGTTGACCAAGACCTCCTAACTATCGGCGGCAAATTGTTTTTGTTGCGGTACTTAATCAGCCATCTGATCGTTCTTGGGTCAGAAGGGTACCCGCTTCCAAAATCTCCATACTTCATGTGAAGTCTTCTAACGTGCGCGTCCCTCAAGTACTTAGCAACTATTGAGGCAGCAGCTACTATAGGGTATTTAACGTCTGCTCTAGGTTCAATATGTACTGACATAATATTGTCCTGAGACTCCGCATAATTCATTATTATGTCTCGGAACTTTCTTCCGCTGACGGCGTCAATATATACTTGCTTGATCTTTACTCTGGACCTTAGTATCGTTTCTAATGATTCAATAATGAATTTAGCAAATATTCCATTAATATTTTGTTCATCAATACGTTGAGGACTGACGGACTCCACAATTAATACCTCAGCCAACTGAGTAATTTTTGGCGCGAGCTCAGACCTCTTCTCAGGTGTCAACTTTTTGCTGTCCTTTACTCTTAATTCAATCAACTTACTTAATTTACCTTCACTGACACCCAGACACACAATAAACATATTACCTATTACTGGACCTCTTCCAGCCTCATCAATGCCTACAATTAAGTAGCTATCTTCAATCATATCTTACCTCGTAGTGTGTATGTAGTAGATAATTAAATAAGTATGCGTCATAACTCAACTCTTTAGTCTTTTTAGTATATTAATATCTTATAGCTTAGAAATTTATAGAGTGTCACCGGCTGGTGATTGGGGAGGCTGGATCGTTATGCCAACGAATCTGCCAGCAGAGGCAAGAGCTAAGTGGCTGAAGTATCTTGAAGCTAGAACACCTGAGGAGAAGTTGACCGCGCTGCAGGAATTTTTCTCAGCTATACCTAAGCATAAGGGGACCGAGAATCTGCGGGCGTGGGTACGGAGGAAGATCTCGGAGCTGAAAGAAGAGTTAGAAGAGAAAAAGCTAAGGAGGTCAGGCAGTGGTATAAGTTTCTTTATTGAAAAGGAAGGTGCTGCACAGGTCATTATGTTAGGAATGACACAGGCGGGTAAGAGTTCACTGTTGCGTGCATTAACCAATGCGAAACCTGAGGTCTCCGACGTACCTTATACGACGAAGAAACCTGTGCCTGGAATGATGCGCTATGAAGACATCTACTTCCAAGTAGTTGAGTCTCCAGCCTTAGTTGAGGGCTCCGCTAACGGAGCTATATGGTGGGGAACCAGGGTTCTGGGTTTAGCTCGGAATGCAGATGTAATAATGTTAGTTATTGACTTAACTAGTGAACCATTAAGGCAGGCTGAGGTCTTAGTTAAGGAGCTTGAAACGGCAGGAATATGCCTGAAAAAGCCGAGAGGAAGGGTGTTGGTTAGGAGGTCTAAGGCAATTCATGGTATTAAGATAGTGCTGTGCGGCAAGTTACTTAACTGTACGGTAGATGACGTTAGGAGATTACTTGAGGCTGGCAGGATGTACGGGGTCGAGGTAAAAATATATGGTGAGGTAACGCTTGAGGATGTTGAAAAGGCCATATATGAGACAGTGACTTATAAGCCATGTCTAATAGTATTGAATAAAGCGGATTCCGTGAGCAATAAATTTGCTGCGGAGGTAGCTAGCCGTATAAGGGAGAAGTTACTGCCAGATGCTGAAGTAGTCATTACATCCGTTAAGCTAGGTGTAGGTGTGAATGATATACCGAGAAAAATATTTAAGCTCGCGGACATAGTGAGAGTCTATACTAAAGAACCCAATTCACCTAAGCCATCGCCACAACCACTAATTCTGAAGAGGGGGTCGACAGTAGAGGATGCTGTTAGGAAAATAAGGGAGGAGTTTATTAAGTACTTTAAATACGCCAAAGTATGGGGTCCTTCAGCTAAGTACCCCGGTGAGAGGGTGGGGCTTAATCACGTGCTTGAAGATGGGGATGTAATTGAAATAAGAACTACTGTCAAAGGTATATAATTGAGGTATATAAGACTTGAGACTAAAGTTACTACAACAGGACTAATTACCTGAGCCAGTAGTGTGATATAATGCCACGTAAGAAGACAGGTTCACGCAGCAGGAGGTCTAAGAAGGTAGCGAAGAAGGAGGGTTTATCTACTGGTAGCGCTTCCTCCTTAGGTAGTAAGAAGGAGGTTAAGAGAGCAAAACCTAAGAAGAAGAGAGAGGTAAATCTAGATAATTGGATTGAGAAGTACATAGACAATATAGTATCTCTCACAGGCTTAGGGTTACTAGGGCTTACTCATGAGCAATATGTAGAACTGCTAAAAGACATAATAATACAGCTATATGGGTCGACATCAAGTTACACTAAGGCGGAGGTTATTGCTAAGAGATTCATGAGGTACTCGAGCAGGGTCTACCCTGTGATTGCATCAAGATTAACTGCGCAACTAAGTAAATTTACACCAACTCAGCTTGAGTTCATAGCCTACCATATAGGTGACGCAATACTAGGCCTCGCACCTAAGATATATGCAGAGGCTAAGAGAGCTGGAAGGGAGGACTTACTCCATGTTCTCAGAAGTAAGTGGGCAAGCGCCTGGCTCAAAAACAAGCTCCCCGTACTGCCTGTGGAGTGTCCTAGATGTGGTTTCAATTCGCTAATGCCTGACCTTTCATGTCTTGTTTGCGGGGCTAACGTGACCGAGAAAGAAGTGAAGGAACAGATCAGCTTTAGAGAGATGCTTA
>JAGGTW010000093.1 GCA_021163585.1 Desulfurococcales archaeon
CTTTAGCCTTAATGAACTTCCTTATATCAGGGTGCCAGACATGAAGTACTCCCATATTAGCTCCTCTTCTCCTGCCACCCTGCTTTATTACCTCAGTATTTATGTCGAATATACGCATAAATGACAGGGGTCCCGAAGCAACCCCTGCTGTCGAAGCTACTATGTCACCTTCAGGTCTTAATTCACTGAAGTCAAAGCCAGTTCCACCTCCCTGCTGAAATATTATTGCCTGAGCCTTTACTGCATCGTATATTCCTTCATTATTATTAGTAATCATAGAATCTCTTACTGGCAGAACGAAGCAAGCCGAGAGTATGCCCAGTTTAGTACCTGAGTTCATTAGTGTTGGTGAGTTAGGTATAAATCTCAGCTCTGAGAGTACTTCATAATACACTCTTGCCCAGTAATTTCTCCTACTTTCCTCACCCTCAACCGACGCTACATGCTTAGCTACACGCCAAAAGAGCTGATTAGGTGTCTCCGTAAACCTGCCTGACCTGGGATCCCTGATTAAATATCTTGACTGCAGTACTCTCAGAGAGAAGTAGGATAACTTTTCATCAACTTCATGAAAAGACTTCCAATTCCCTTTCCCATACACATCATTATATACCCTCGATAATGCGTAAGCCAGAGCCGCTCTCTCGAACTTAGGCTCCTCAATTATTCTACTAACAAATGCTCTTTCTATTCTATCAGCTATCTCCGCGCTCCTAATCTTCACTTTATTCAGCTGGCATAATTCACTAATAACTTCATCCAGAATTTCATTCATGTAGCTCAGAAGGTCAGCATATTCAAGTGCTTTAGTTACAGAATTCCTAAGCTTCTCCATCTCAAACCTCTCTTCTTTCCCACTACGCTTGATCACTGATATACTCTCAAGTTGCACCCTCAGGGACACCGTAGACTTACTGAGGAAGCTGGTTAAATATTCCAGCTCATGGTCTTCAAATAACCAACTAATTTGTGAGGGTAATACCACAGTCGATACAGAAACATCACTTTACATAAACCCTGAAAAATACGTTAATACTTCATCGAAAATTAAAACATAAGTTAGTAAAAACCGATTATATCTATATCGCCTTAAACTTACTGTACCAGCTGTCATAAACTCTGACTAAATCCTCACTGACACTAGGTTTCCTGACCTTAAGCACATGCATGAAGTCGTCCCATGTAATAGCCCTAGCTTCACCTACACCACGGTTTTTCTCAAATAATTCCTTAACAGTCCTTAAATGCGCCGCCATGACGATGTCCTTGATATCACTTCCCGTATAGCCTTCTAAAACTTCTGCCAGTTTGCTGAGGTCCAAGTCAGGCGATAACCTAAGTTTCTTAGTATACAGCTCAAGTAGCTGTATGCGCGCCTTCTTATCGGGTAATGGGACATATATTCTTTTCTGAAAGCGCCTAATGAATGGCTCATCCAGTTTCCACGGCTTATTCGTCGCTGCTATGACATATATGAAGTGCTTTTTACTTTTGTCAGGAAGCCCGTCCATTTCTTTGAGGAACTGATTCCTAACCCTCACCTCTCCTCCTATCTCACTAGCATACGTACCAAGCAGTGAGTCGACTTCATCTATGAATATTATTACTGGCTTACCAGAGCTCGAGTACTCTCGCGCTTTCTTAAATATCAGCGCGACCTTCTTCTCCGCCTCACCTAGCCACTTAGACATTATGCTCGCAGCATCAACTTGAATAAATACACTATCTATTTCATTGGCTACCGCAGCAGCAAGCAATGTCTTACCGCAACCTGGAGGACCGAATAGTAGGATACCCCTGGGCCACCCGAGTGGAAATAAGTCGGGCCTCCTCGTAGGGTATAGTATTGCTTCCTTAATTGCCTCCTTAGCCTGCTCCAAGTCAGCTATATCATTAAATGTAACCTCCGGCTTCTCCTTAACCACCAGGTCATCTATTGAGGCCTCCGTCGTGGATTCCCCGTGAACAGGTAACATTGAATTCCTTAAGTTCTCTAAATCCGCTATCCTCTTCTCGTAATGTTTTATCCACTCCTTGTACACTGCGACCAGACCGTTGTCAGGGTACAGCTGAATTATTTTCTTCAATATTTTTACAGCATTCCTGTAGTTCTTAATGGCTTCGCCGAAGTTACCTTCCCTGTCATGTCTCACTGCCTGAATGGCATAGTGTCTAGCAACTCCTTCTAGGTACTCAAGAGAGTTGCTCATCCCCCTCCCCTAGGGGTCGCCTCTTAGAACGTTATTTTATTCATGTCCTTTAGTCTGTTCAGTGCATCCATTACATCCTCCTTAGCCACTCCTAAAGCCTTAGCTGCATCACTGATATCTATAAATCCCCCGTGCATGACTATATACTCTAATACTTTACTCTCTAAGTCCTCCTTACGCACACTCCTGACTCTCACACTAGGACGTGTTGTTTTTCTACGGGTTTGCATTGTGTGAGCTGGTAGAGTAATTCCCTTCACGGTTACAGCACTCGGCTTAGGGGACCTTATTAAGGATATAGGTGGCTCTGGGAGCTGCTTAGATACCCGTTCCTCAGCCATACTCTCTAGTTCCTTAAGGAACTTAACTGCCTCTGGGGAGTAGTGAATCACTGATGAGGGCTCAGGTCCCTCAGTTCCTGTAGTCTCTGCTATAACGCTCCTAGCCTCACTGAGTATTGATTCAATGCTGTACGCCAGACTGGGCATGGCATCCCTTATGTAGTCCTTAGTCATGCCTAGAAGTGTAGTAGCTTCAGCCATAACTGAGGTCATGCTGGATACGTCCTCGATAGTCTCCAACCTGAGCTTAACCTGCACTAACGCCATTTCTGACACTGTTAACTTCTTTAGTATCTTCCTTACCTCCAGCATCTCATTAGCGTAAATGAGTGCACGATCTCTCTCCCCCTTAATGTAGGCGTTAATCGCGCTCTTCATCAGCTTATTATATCTATTCTTCAGCTTCATTAAGCTGTTCTTTATTTCCTCAATAGCTGCCTCTAGCTGTGCTATCAGAGTAACTATGGCCCTACTCCTACTTAGCTTTCTCCTACCACCAATGCTGAATATCTTAAGAAACCAGGAAAAACCACCTCGTGATTCACCTGCAAGTACTGGCGGCAACAGGCCCACCCTTAACCGCTTGATCTACCCCGCCTAAGTCTCAATTATCTGCACCTGGATGGGGCTACTTTGCTGAGTGATCTGGTCTGCTTGAACTTTCTTCTCCGTCTCCTCAATCAGTCTTGCCTCAGATGCCTCAGACTCCAGCTTAGTTATTCTCTCAATATGTCTCTCTACATCCTTTTTCTCATCAGCGTGCCTACCCTTAGCTGACCTAAGAAACTCCATAGCTGTCTTGTAGGCTGACTCACCTACTTCGTTGCTCATGTACAGCATCATTAAGTTAGCCATATCCTTCTCTAAGCGTATTATCTGGTCTTCTAAGTCATTTATCTTCCTCCTAAGAAGTTCCTTAACCTTCCTTACTTCATCCTTCAGCACCCTAAACTGAGCCTCTAAGCTCTTCTTCATTTCTTCGTACGCATGTGTAGGTATCATCCCTTTCCTATATAATTCCTCAATAGATCTTATCCTTCTCCTCACCCTGTCCAACCTATTCTCAACATCAAGAGCCCTTACCTTCCACTGAGGAACAACGACAACACCATCAGGTGTAAGCTTTATTCTACTCGCATCTATCTTCTCAAACATTGTTTCACTGACCGCTACATCTACTGATTCAACTTCACCAGTAACTTGAGTGTAAGCTGTTAATAGCTTACCTATAACTCTACCGTATTCGTCCTTTGCGTTTTGCCCCAAGTATTTTTCAATCTGATCTATGGTAATGACCATACACCACACCGCAATAAAAGTCTCTGACCACACTAAACTTAAAAAGCCTATACCCAATACCAGCAGTAATATCGTGCGGTCATGATTAGTCCGGATTCAGCACTAACTTTACATAAATACTACTAAATACTGTTCATACTCACTGCATTACTCTTATTTACCCCGCTTACCTAATACATTAACAAGCTTAGGGTGATCCAGATGGATGAACTTGATGAGTTCACTATAATGTATGTCAGGGCAATTCAAGTACTTGACTCCCGAGCTGATCCAACAGTAGAGGTTACGGTAATTACCGAGGCTGGAGGAGTTGGACGTGCAATAGCTCCTGCAGGCGCATCAAGAGGTCGGTATGAGGCGGTGGACCTGCGTGACGGTGACCCTAGCTATAATGGGAGAGGGGTCAGTAAGGCAGTAAATGCCGTAAATAAATACATTGCACCTGCGATCGTAGGTATGAACTCTTTTAAGTACCGTGAAGTTGATAAAAGGATAATAGAATTAGATGGCACACAAAATAAGGCAAAATTAGGCGGTAACGCGTGCACTGCTACATCCCTAGCTGTGGTCAATGCCGCTGCTGACACCGCGGGATTGCCCCTGTTTCAGTTCCTAGGCGGTAGTAGGGCGAGGACCTTACCTGTTCCTTTAATGAACGTAATAAATGGTGGTGCTCATGCAGGAAATAAGTTAAGCATTCAAGAATTCATGATAGCACCAGTTGGGGCCGATACATTCAAGGATGCCATAAGGATAGCTGTTGAGGTGTACAAGTCACTGAAGAAATTACTTAAGTCTACCTACGGGGTTGCCGCCATAAACGTTGGAGATGAAGGCGGGTTCGCTCCTCCAATAACCACGACTAGAGACGCGCTCCAGATGCTCTATAAGGCTGCCACCTCAGCTGGCTATGAGCCTGGTTCCGACGTTTACTTCGCACTGGATGCTGCAGCATCTCACTTCTACGATGCAGATAGAGGAGAATATGTCATTGACGATAAGAAATTCAGACCTGCAGAACTCGTAGATTACTATATGGGAATATTTAATGAGTACCCTGTGAAGTTGATAGAGGACCCGTTTTCGGAAGACCATCCTCAATACTTTAAGCTTCTTAAAGATAGCGTTAAGGGTGCCGTACTGGTAATAGGTGATGACTTAACAGTGACATCCAGTTCCAGAATTAAAGACCTGATCGCTAATGATGTTATAGATGGCGCTATCATTAAGGTAAATCAGGTCGGGACTTTCACCGAAGCTGAGGACAGTATTAATGTATTGCTCAAAAGCAGGCGTAAAGCAATAGTAAGTCACAGGAGCGGTGACAGCGAAGACGTCACAATCGCGCATATAGCGGTTGGCTTTGAAACAGGCTTAATAAAGACGGGTGCTCCTGCCAGGTCAGAAAGAACTGCTAAATATAATGAATTACTAAGAATAGAAGATTACTTGGGTGGTGAAGCAGTATATTCTGGTAAAAATTCTTTTTAAGGTAGTAGTATTGCCAGCCCTACGAATATTGCACCCACCGCTAAAAGAAGCAATGAGAACTCCTTAACCTTCATATTAATTACTAGTTTCGCAAACTTCATTAAACCGTAGGCAATGTAGCCCAGTGCAACAGCTGCTATAATTACAATTCCAGCTATTGCCAGCCACGAAGCAATCCCGCCGCCACTGACATTAGTGAACCA
>JAGGTW010000102.1 GCA_021163585.1 Desulfurococcales archaeon
TCAGAGATTACCGCCAGAACTAGAGCAGCTAGCCATTAAGTACCAGCAGATAGAGGCCCAGCTTACTTCCGTAGTTACCCAAAAAACAGCTATCCTAACTCAAATAAGGGAGATTGAAAGGGCTTTAACGGTTCTTCAGTCAGTGAGTGGTGACGCAGCCGTATATAGGAACACGGGTTTCGTTATGGTTAAGGTGAGTAAGGATGAAGCTGTGAAGGATCTTGAAAATCGTAAGGAGGAACTCCAGATCAGGCTAACAAGTCTCGAGAAAATGGAGTCAATGCTGAAGAAGCAGCTGGATGAAGTTAAGGAGAAAATAAGTAAGTATAGAGTAGGAGCTAATGTCGGGCAAAGAGAAGATTAAGAAAAGAATTCCCGTGGTGGAGCTGGGTTTAAGCTTAGATGGTATTAGTGAGGAGGATCTTGAGGAATTAGCTATTAAGGTATCTGAGGAGCTAGGGGGAATGCTGAACGAGTTGGTGGGCAGACGGAATTACTACATAACGGCAATTGAACTTGAGTTTGACGACCATAAAAAAGTAATTAATGCAACGCTTGAGGTGGAGGTATCAACAGCTACTGAACCCTCACCAGAATTAATCGCAAAAGTAGATACTATACTGGACGAGTGCTTTAAGGTGTTGAGGAGTGAACTCATCAAAAAGTTCAAGAATATCCGAAGATAGTATTGAGCAGGCCCTGTCATGGATAAGATCTTTGCAGGGGTCTGTGTGTATTCTAACTCATAAGAATGCCGACCCTGATGCTGTGGCGTCAGCACTTGCGCTGAACTACCTGATCATGTACTTGGCACCGAATGAGGTAAGGGTGTCACTCATCGCTCCCGAGGGACTTGAGGCAGTATCTAAGAGAGTAATTGATGAGCTTAATTTAACTGACTTTATAGGTGTTAAGTGCGTAAGTAAAGGAGAATTAGACTGCATGTACCAAGTAATTATTGATACAGCCTCAGCTAGCCAGCTAGGCGAATTTTCTGGCGTGCTCCGTGACTTCATGGTGATAGACCACCATGAAGTCAACAATCTAATTGACTCAGCAAGTACCCTGCTTTACGACCCTGGAAGAAAGTCGAGCTCCGAAATTGTTTTCATGGTTATTGACTACTTGATACGTAAGTCAGATCTCAGCGTACCTAAAGAAATATTAACTGCACTGATTGCAGGTATTTTATATGATACTAAGTACCTCAAATTAGCAGATGATGTAACGTTCGAGATCATGGCTAAGCTCCTAAGACTTGGGGGAGAGTACACACGTGCTATAGCGATATTGAGTAGTAAGAAAAGGCTTGACTATTCAGAGCGTATTGCGAGAATTAAAGGTGCGATGAGGGCAGGTTTGTATAAGGTTAACGACCTAATTATGGTGATAACATGTGTAGGGGCGTATGAGTCGTCAGTTCTCAAGGTTCTCCTTGATGCAGGAGCTGACGTGGCCCTAGCAATATCCACCAGAAAGAACAGGGGTACCAGAATTATAATACGTGCTACCAATGAGGCAGTTGACCGCCTGGGCTTTCCGCTTGCAGCAGAATTAGCTCAAGAACTAGGTAAGCAGATGGGAGGTTCAGGGGGAGGGCATGCTTCAGCAGCTGGAGCCTACGTAGAGGAATTCAGCCCGAAGTCTTTCATTAAGGTGCTGGCCGGATTTTTTAGGTCAAGAAACATTAACTTTAAGACAATAGATGAGGGTAGATGGCTCAGTGAGTGCGGTGGTTAGTATTGGTTAAAGTTTATGCTGATGAAAGAGAAAAGACGTCCAGAGTTCCTAAGTACTTAAGTGCTATGGGGGTATCGGTAATATACAAGCAGTTGCCGGTAGGTGACTACATACCGGCTGAGGGAATAGTCATTGAGAGGAAAAGAATTGACGACCTAGCTAAATCCGTTTTTGACGGGCGCTTATTTGACCAGTTGAGGAGGCTAAAAGGAGCTTCGGAACGGGTAGTTCTCTTGATTGAGGGCAACCTCAACTACCTCAGGTCTAGGTATGCTAGCAGGTATAAGGCCATTGAGGCAGCACTAATAACAGCTTCAATAGTTAATTCAATTCCAGTCATTTATACTCAGGATGCCAGGCATACTGCTGAAGTAATTAAGTACATAGCCGAAAAATTCCAAGAAAACAGGCAGAGAATCCCCACTCCTTCAATGTATAGGAAGGTAGTTAAGCCTAAGACAACAGACTTCAGGAGATGGCAGTTATTTGTGATGTCATCATTTCCAGGCATAGGCCCTACATTAGCTGAGAGGCTTCTGCTCAAATTCGGCTCGCTTAGAAGCGTGCTTACTTCATCACCTTCAGAACTCTCTAGAGTAGAGGGAATGACTGAAGAGAAAGCATGGCTCATAGCTAGGATAGTCAATGAGAACTATGTTGAAACCTCTTCTGGTAACATAAGTTTAACAAAGTTCATTAAAGGTAAAAAGAACTTCCCTGAAAGCGGCACCTAATAAACAGTCATAGTGTCGTATAAATAAGCACACTGATGTTATATACCGGCTCATACTAAGGACGTAAGTTTATAATCTCTAATCACCTAATTCCCCTAGGTTGAGGTACTATGCCGAGGTTCAAAACAGTAGAGCAAATACAGAAGATAATGTCCAATCTAGAGCAGGTCAGGAACATAGGAATTATTGCGCACGTAGATCACGGCAAGACAACCACTACGGACTCGCTGCTGGCTGCAGCAGGCATAATATCGATAAAAGTGGCTGGTGAGGCACTAGCCCTAGACTACCTGGATGTCGAGCAGAAGAGGGGTATAACTGTTAAGTCCGCTAACATAAGCCTCTATCACGAGTATGAGGGGAAGCCCTATGTAATTAACCTGATTGATACACCAGGACACGTAGATTTTAGCGGTAAGGTAACTAGGTCCCTAAGAGTACTAGACGGTGCAGTGGTCGTAGTTGATGCTGTGGAAGGTGTCATGACTCAGACAGAGACTGTGCTGAGGCAAGCATTGGAAGAGAGGGTCCGCCCGCTACTTTTTATTAATAAAGTTGACAGGTTAATCAAGGAGCTGAAGCTCACCCCAGAGGAAATACAGAAGAGGTTTGTTGAAATAATAAGGGACATAAACACACTCATTAACGAGTTCGCCGAGCCCGAATTCAGGGAAAAATGGAGGCTGGACCCAGCGAAAGGAATGGTGATTTTCGGCTCAGCAAGAGATAAGATAGGGATCTCAGTACCTATGGTTAAGAAAAAAGGAATTAAGATCATGGACATGATAAACGCGTATGCTAAAGGCAGGGAAGCTGTGGAGGAACTGCAGAAGTTGATTCCCCTGCATGAAGCATTACTTGATGCAGTGATCA
>JAGGTW010000099.1 GCA_021163585.1 Desulfurococcales archaeon
AAGGTTTATACACCCTCAAGTACCTTTTTGCTGGGGAAATAATGCGGAAGAGCACATCACGTGACCGCGATTATGATGATGAAATATGGGATGAAATAGACAGTGACCTAACATTATTCAGGTACTTCGTTTCTGAACCAATGATCGAGGTCAGGGATGAGGGCGATAAGATTAGAGTCCTCATGGAGGCTAACGGGTCGCGGGCAAGGGATGTAGCAGTAGAGGTTATTAGACCTAAATTTCTGGATGTCAGCCTGAAGTATAAGGGCAGGCACATCAGAAAAAGAATTGAGTTACCTACGAAAGTAAGGAGTACTGGGCACCAAGTAAAGATAAAAAACGGCGTACTACAGGTGATCCTGCATAAATCACGGTAAGGAAGCCCAGTTAATTCGCGGTACATGACACGGTTTCCTAACAGTACACTCTAATTATGATTCTTCAGCACTTTGCTTAAAGTTACTTTAATTACCTCTTAAGCATTAAGTAATTACAGGTGCGCGGGTAGGGCCGGGAGGGTCGCCGCCTCCCCTTGCCGAAGGCGTAAAGCGGGGCCAGTAACCCTCGCCTCTGAGGCAACCCCTACATACTGCCCCACGGCCAGCGGTGAATCCCGCCCCGTGGGGCCGGCGGTGGCGGAGGACCTCCCGGAGGGGAGGTACCTACCGCCTTTGCAGGGGGAACCCGGCTAGGCCCGGAAGGGAGCAACCTAACCCCTGACGCCGGCGTTCACGGGTCACCGGGAGGAGGACGGCGTGGGTCAACAGTATGTAGGGGCTGCCTCAGAGGTGAGGGGGCCGCGCACCTTACTAGGCTGGACATTGTCATATGAATCTCATTAGCCCTATGAGCAGCAGCGCTATTGTGAAGGCAACAGTAAATGACTGCACCACCTTATTGAAGTGCTCGAGGTTGTATCTACGCAGTAACTCAGCTATAATTCTGGCGCCGTCAGTAATATACAGTGGTGCCGCATTAAGCATGGCTAGTGATATGTTGACTATCTGAAGCCAGTACAGAAACCTGCCTAAGTGGATAGCGTACGACGGGGTTTCCTCCGTCGGTAGCTCAGTAATGTAAACCCCTAACTTATCCCTACCGCTCTCCTTGAACACCCTGAAGTACTCGACCCCTGAAGTAGCCTTAACTACCTCTCCCTCTATCTTTACAGGTACTACCTTAAGTAATAGGGTAGTGTTCACGTTCCTGTACCTGCTCAGCACCTCTCTCAAGTCATTAACTGACTTTATCGGTGTGTCGTTAATTGCTAGAATAATACATGGTGTGAGTAATCCCGCCCTAACCGCTGGTGCGCTCTGATCTTCACTCAGTCCAACAACCACTACGGCAGTGGTTATTTGAGCTATTACGGGCTGTATGCACGCTGTAGCTAGCAGAAAAAGCAGTGTGTTAGCAAGAATACCAGCGGAAAAAACTCTAACCTTACTTTTAAGTGATGCTTGAGCCAATCTCTCTTCATTAAGCCTAACGTAAGCTAGCGGGAAAATGAATAGTATTCCGGCACCCCATGCCTCAACCTTAAGGCCGTCTAAGTAAGCCGCTAGCGCATGGAATACCTCATGTAGAGCTATACCTATAGCTGCCGCTAACAACAGGTACAAAAACGCATGCAAGCTGACGGTAACACCGGGAATTACTGGAACAAACGGCGAGGTGACCTGAGCTGGCGCAGTAAACATTGACCTAATAAGTGATATAACCGAAGGAATGAGTAGCCAGTAAAACAACGCCAACAGAGCAGCAAAATTTACTGCACCAACTACCAATACCGCGACCTTAACCCTCCTAGCTCCTGCAAACCTCACCAGCTCAGGACCCTTACCCAAGTCAACCAACACAGTAAAAGGGTGAATACTCACTCCCTTCTTCTCAAGCTTACTCCTGAACTCAGGCATCATATTGATTACTAAATAAATAAGAACCTCAGCAACAACAATTCCTACCAAGACAATGTAAGCTGGTTCCGTCCTCTATCCCCTAAACACACACATCATGCTAAGCATTAAAAACTCAGCTAAATAACTTTTTAATCTCATCAAACATCCCCTTAAGGGGATATCACCGAAATGTCACCTAAGCAGAGGAAGAGAACTGAATATAAAATACCAGGAGTAATAATGTTATTAGCTTTAATAGCTGCTGCAATAGCTCTAGGCATCTACGGTCTTCAGCAGTCAGAACAGTACTCGAATACTACACTAACTACACCTACCACGGAAAGTAATGTAACCACAACCCAGTCAACACCAGCATTGAACAGCACACCTACTCAAACCCCAGAAACCGAGTTAAACACATCTTCTACTTAAGAAGCAGGGATTTCTGACCAGTACTTCACTCCTAAAAACATCTACATAATATGTTAGATTAGCAATAAAATCCCTGAACAATAGTATAGGGACAATAACAGCTCCGTTGATAACACCCTTAAGCACATGTGTTAATGTAACTATCACAGGTACTAAGTACTCAGCACGCGCCAATACAGGGTACTTAGGCATAATAAAGCTGCACTCCCTAGCTAATTCCTCAATCTTAGCACGGTGCTCCTGAGCAACAACTCTTAATTTACCGGTCTTCTTGTACCCCGGCTTCCAGTGCTTGCAGTCGATTACTAAACAAATCCTCGAGACCTCATCAATACCCAGCACATCGATCTCAAACCTCCTCTTAGTAAACCTAACACCTCTAAAAACAGTGAACCCAGACTTACTCAAATACCTAGTCACTAATACCTCAAAATCAGTCCAACTAAGGAATTTAGAGACCTCCTCCGGGTCGGCCCCGAGCTCCACAGCCCTCAGAGCTAGTGGAACTAGGGTTGAGAAACAGATGCCACCACCTAAGTTCTTCTGGCAGACGTCTTCCCCAAGTATGTTTAGGCGGGTCAGAACATCTTCCTCATCCCCTGAAAGCTTAGTACATCTGTTGCTGGACAGCTTCTCCAGCAGCGCTTCCAAAAAGGACCTTAGGTCAGCCGGTTGCATCCGTCTTCACCGACTCCGCGTTCACCTCCTTCATCACTCACATGATACTCTGCTTTAAGGGAGTTATTAAGTAATAGAGGATGTGTAACTGTAACTTCAAAACTATTTTTAAGTCCCTAACGGAGTGGGTTCTTGAGTGGGACGAAGTATGTCTTCATCAACAAGTAGGATACTTGCCTCACTCAACTCTCTGAGTGAGTGGGTAGAGATGCAGAAGAGAGCAATAGAGATCTTCAAAAACTTGGAAAAACAGCTAATAAATGCCGATAGACTGACCTTAGTGTTAATGACTAGGCAGGCATTCCAGCACATGATCAAGACACTGAAAGCCTTCGACCAATGGCTCACCGACCCATTCATACTCAACTACATAACTAAGGACATGCTAATTGATGTATGGGAAACAACGTTTAAATTACTGAATGAATTGCTAGAGCTTGATATAAGGCACACCCAGGCAGTTAAGAAAGCAGCCGAGAAGATGATTAAGGAGGGCAGGCTACCTCCAATACTGAGTATTAGAAGAAGTAGTGAGGAGGAATCTGAGAGGAGGGCTTTCTTTCCCCTCTAAGAGCTGGGTGAGGCAGCAACCCATAAGCTTTTATCCCTCAGGACTGTTGTTAATCAAGGGACTAGTTGAGGGTATTTAGAGAATCCTTCACAGCGATCTCGAAATTTATTCTCTTCTCACTTGACTTCATAAAGGAGAGCGATATAAGCAAGTTTATTGAAACGCTCTATTCAGCATACAAGGACGGGAAGAAAGTACTAATAATAGGTGCCGGGCGCTCAGGACTAGTTGGCAAAGCATTTGCTATGAGACTGATGCACCTCGGATTCAGCGTCTACGTATTAGGCGAGACCATAGTGCCCGCTTTAAATCCTGGAGACATAGTTATTGCTATTTCAGGCTCGGGGAGAACCAAGCTAGTAGTTACCGCAGCCGAGGTATCGAAGTCTATAGGAGCTAGAGTAATTGCTGTCACATCGTTCCGTAACTCCCCGCTGGCACAGATTTCCGACTTAGTAATAGAGGTACCTGGCAGAACGAAGATAAGCAGTGAGGATGACTACAACGTCAGGCAGTTAATAGGAATCTATGAGCCCCTCGCACCGCTAGGAACACTCTTTGAAGTAACCACAATGGTCACCTTAGACGCCATAATATCGGAGTTAATGACAAGATTAGGTAAGACTGAAGAGGACTTGAGGCAAAGGCACGCCAACATAGAGATATAATTCTCCTAAACCAGCTTTACAAGAACACTACTTCAGTCTAGTTATAACTTGTGTGATTTTTATCATAAATATAAAAAAGGTTTCGTAGGAACTGACTCAACGATTTAAACGAGGTTGTTCATAGAGTTTTGATAATTAATTTATTTAGGGTCGAACCTACAATACAAATTGTTGTATTACCTTTATTTTCTTATCCCACTAATGGCCATATTTTGTTTAGTATTACGCTATTAAGAAGCGAATAATAGTTTATTTTATGACGTAGCTCAATTAACTGAACATAGTAAGATTTATAATAAACCTTTGAACATCCTATATTAGGGTGACTTCTTGAGTAAACTCAAAATCAAGGAGGATCCTAGGTTAAAAAGAGCTACTAAAGAGTTCTTAGTAATGATATTCGTTGGCTTCATACTATATTCAATCCCCTACTGGGCAATACTGCTCACTTATGGGAGCAGCCCTCATGCAGTAGTTGCTGGCTTTCCGTGGTGGTTTAATTTACTGTGGGTTTCACTGGCATTTATGGTGATTCTGCTTATCATAACGCACTTCATGAAAGAAGAGCCTTTAGATCCTTGGCTTAAGGAAGGGAGATAAGATATGGTCGAGGCTGTAATAACATTTGAGGAAAGACTTTCTGTCGCACTCGTCTTCACCGCATACTTAATATCGCTAGTCATCGTTGGTTTATATGCCCGTAGAGTGCTTGGAAAGACACGTATTGATAAGTTTGTTGAGGAATTCTATGTTGCCGGCAGAGGATTAGGGGCCGCAGTGGTTGCATTTATAATAGCTTCCGGACTGTGCAGTGTCGGAACGTTCCTTGGAGGTCCCGGGCTTGCTTGGCTCCTAGGCATGCCTTGGGCCAGCCTTATGGGTCTGCAGATTTTCATGAACTTCTACATACTTTATGGATTAGGTAGGAAAATTGGTATAGTTGCTAGACGTATTCGTGCTATAAGTTTCGGTGATATTCTCTTTGAAAGATACGATAAGAGTAAACTTGTAGCCCTGCTATATGCCTTAATTACTCTGGTATTCTTGATACCTTACTGTTCATCTCAGTTCATAGGCTCCACCAGAGTTTTCGAAGTTATGACAGGCTGGCCGTACATGATTGCCTTAGCACTAACGGGCTTAGTAACGATTTTCTACGCTACCGTAGGAGGTCTGAGAGGTGTAGGACTGGCACTATTAATTCAAGGAGTATTTATGACTGCCTGCTATGCTGCCTTAGTTGGAGGAGTTTGGAGCAGAGCTCTGGCTGATTACGGTAGCTTAATAGCAATTAACGAGGCACTGATTAAGGTTGCAGGTGAATCATTTATGAATGCTTTTAGATTGCCGCCTATGTGGCTCTTTTCAATGTGGCTGATATTCAATATAGGGCTTCTGGCATTACCTCACGGCTTAATGGCTACCATATCGTACAAAAGCGTTAAGGCTATGAAAAGAGCGGTATACATAGGGGTACCTATAGTTACCTTCTGGACATACGGTATATGGGTAGGGTTTATAGGAAAACTCTACTTCCCAGACCTTAAGGTCCCTGACCATATTAATCCCATGCTAGCTATAAAGATACTTCCAGCAGGTATTGGCGGTATCGTCTTTGCAGGAGTAATATCTGCTGCTCAGTCAACTATAGCCACCATGACTATCTTGATGAGTTCAGCTGCACTTCAGCACATTTACCGTCTATTCATCAACCCTGCTGCTACACATGAACAACTAAAGAAAGTATCAGTGTGGCTGACTGTAATAATCGGTGCTATAGCATTCATCCTAGCTATCACGCAGCCGCCAGCCTTAGAGTACATTATAATATTCGCTATAGGCGGACTCATGTCGGCACTACTCTGGCCTATATTGCTTGGTTTGTTCTGGAAGAGAGGAAGTAAGTATGCTGCAATCGCCGCAATGATTGTTGGTCTAGTAACATACATACTTGGTAAAGGAGGCATAGTGCCACTGGGGACGTACTTCGCTGGAGCAGATCCTTGTGTTCCTGGACTGCTGTTCTCGCTAATAGCGTACATTATCGTTGCATATATGACGCCCCCACCTTCCCTGCGCACAATACAGCTATTCTGGGGCGCTGAACCTCCTAAGGAAGAGGTCGAAAGAAGTGAGACATAGAGTAGTATCAGAAAGCAGTGAGATGGTGGAGCACTGAAATTAAGTAATTTAAAATATTATTAATTTCTCGCTTTTTGCAAAATCTAATATTATTGTATTATATAGTTATATATAGTATAGTGAATTAAGTACTTAATCACACACATGAAGTGCGTCAGTAACTCCTGGTGATACCACATATACTTTATTTAATCTTTTCTGAATCTAGTTCATATAGGAGTGATGATGTTCTTCCCGACCGCTACTGAATAGGTGAGGATGCGGTGGCTGTCTGAGCAATCGTAGCAACTTCTATTAATTAACATTAATAAATTATTACTTTTGAACACGTATTTCAGGATGCGGGGTGTACTACGCAATGGGTAGGAAAGAAGTTGAGGTTACTTCTACATGGTCTCTTAGACTGGCGCTATACAATCACTTAATTAATGGGCTTGAGTCAATAATAGCTGAGTATGAGTGTAAAAGCATTAGCGTGGTACTGCCTGAAGTTATGCAGTCTAAGGGTTTCTCAAACATAGTGGTTTGTTATGGTAGGTGTAGGGAAACACCTTATGAAGGTTTCGAAATTAACAACGCCGTAAGATACGGGTTGGCTGAGGAATACATGTTTAAACATTGCTACGACGGCTGGAGTCTCAATAAACTGTACTCCCAGTCACTGAACCTATTCCTCAGGAACGTGCCCTCATTTCTGCGCTCATACAGTATCAGAACCGCCTTAGAGGGTATAGAGTACATGCTTGTTGTCCTCCAGAATGGAAGAGCAGTACTACTGGAGGGAGAGAAAAATAAAGTCGTCATACCTTCTGTAAAAGCTGTGGTCTCAGCTCACACTCATCCCAGGAACTGCATTCCTTCACCTCATGACATTAGGTCACTCACAAATATACTTCTTGAAGGAGGGCTGGGGGCTTCAATTGTTTCGCCCAACTGCGTATTCACAATATTCCGCAAGGGACCCTTCACTGAAAATGATTACTTGGCGCTAGCGTCATTTACTAGGAACTTGAGGAAGAGCACACTTAATGAGCTTGGTCAGCTATTAGCTAGGGGAACCCTCAGCAGAAATCTTAGGGTCATGATGCACCACTAGCTTACGAACCTGCCTTATTAGTATGGATAGGAGCTCCCTCCTCTCTACCAAGGAAGTACTGAGCTTGTACTTCTTAATAAGGTCGACTAGACCATCAATAAATTCACTACTTACTCCGCAAAATGTCTGAAGCAAACGCCTTCTCATCACAATCCATGAGAACAACCTACATAAGTTGCATGGACAATGTTGAACAGCTGCACTCTCATAATCAATTATTTTTACACTGCCATTCCTACGTATAATTACGTGGTTTCCCGCAATGCTGAGCTCCTTGTGATCTATACCAATAGCGTCAAGCCAGTATGACGCGGCCATGACCTTAGCTAGCAGTAGCACGGCATCTCTGCAAGAGGTTACTGAAGTCTTAATGAATTCTCCCAAGCTCTCACCATCCACAAACTCCATAATTATGAAGTCGTCGGAGCACGCAATAGGCTTCGGAGCTACTGGCGTGGCAGACTTCATCAACCTACACTCAAGAATTAAGCTGTCCCTTTTTGAGTCATTTCTCCTCAACTTCAGCGCCACTAAACCGTACTTACTATGAAGTGCCTTAACAACAATAGCTGAATGCCCCTTTCCAAGTACTCTTATCTTATTTACTATGTGCCTACCCTCACTAATTATGTAGCTTATTCCGTGACTCAGTAGCTCACGAACTCTTATGCTAAAGCAACTCCTACCTCCGCTAGGATAGCATATTACAGAAGCTAAATCTGCATTACCAGTTAAGGCGTACTTTTTACTGCCTCTAGCCATGCAATACCCTTTAATCTCATTTTCCTGCAACACAAGAAAAAGTAATGTAGTGTGTCGTTTTGGGATCGAGAACCCTAGTCTCCTCAGTTGCGGGTTAAAGCCAGCCCCTATACTTCATTGCTTGGTACAGTCTTTCTAGTGATAACACTAGTGCTGCATCCCTCATAGTAACTCCTTTCTTCTCTCCCTTCATGCTCTCGAACTTCTCATAGACCCTCAGGAAGTTGTTCTTCATTATCCTCTCTAACTTCGCCCTAGTCTCCTCCTCATCCCAGATGTACCACTGCAGGTTCTCTACCCACTCTAGGTAGCTCATGACCACACCGCCCGCATTCGCTAGGAAGTCGGGAACTACTATGGTGCCTTTCTCATATAGCTTAGCCTCAGCCTCAGGTGTTGTTGGTCCGTTAGCGCCTTCGACAATTATCTTAGCCTTGATCTTATCAACGTTTTCAAGAGTTATCTGCTCTTCGAGTGCATCGGGACCTAAGATCTCGGCATCTACATAGAGTGCTGCCTTAGGATCTGGTATCTTCTCGCCCTTCGGGTAGTTGATGACTTTCCCTGTTTCATTCTTGACCTTCATGGCAAGCTCCACATCAATACCTTCTGGATCGTACACAGTACCGCTTGTATCACTAACTGCAACTACCTTAGCACCCATCTTAGCTACCCAGTATGCGTGCCACCGACCTGTGTTCCCGAAGCCTTGAATAGCTATTCTCTTACCCTGTATACCACCTAGGTACTTCTCAGCTGCTTCCCTGCTCATGACTGCGCAACCGAAGCCTGTAGCGTACCCCCTGACAGGGTTACCCCAGAGTACTGGAGGCTTAGCAGTAAATACGCCAGGTACGTTACGCTGTGCGATCTTGCTGTACTCGTCAATCATCCAAGCCATAACTTGTGGGTTAGTACCAACGTCTGGTGCTGGAATATCTATCTCCTCACCTATTAGTGGAGCAATAGCCCTAGCGTACCCTCTCGAAACCTTTTCCAGCTCACTATGCGAGAGCTTCTTATAGTCAACTTTAACAGCTCCCTTACCACCGCCATAAGGTATGCCTGCCAGCGAGTTCTTAAGCGTCATAAGAGTAGCTAAGGCCATGTCATCCTCAAGAGTTACCTGCGGGTGGAACCTGATGCCACCCTTATATGGACCTAAAGCACTATTAT
>JAGGTW010000017.1 GCA_021163585.1 Desulfurococcales archaeon
GGCCTCCCTTAGGTCCTTCATACCTGATTACTATGACTTCACCCTCGTTAATTTCACCATTTAGAACAGCTTTCACAGCTTCTTCTTCACAATCGAAAGTTCTTGCAACACCCTTAAAGACCTTAAGCTGCTGTGGCACGCCAGCGGTTTTGAGCACGGCACCCTCCGGAGCTAGACTGCCTTTAAGTATTGCTATTCCGCCCTCCTTCCTGACAGGATTCGTCACAGGCCTAATAATGCTGAGGTCAAGAACCTTTGCATTCTTAATGTTTTCTCCTAGTGTCTTCCCAGTAACTGTTAAGACATCTAAATGTAGGAATTTCTTTAACTCCTTCATAAGGGCTGGTACTCCACCAGCATTACGTAGATCCTCCATGGTGTGAGGGCCATTAGGAACTAGTGTGCACAGCTGCGGTACCTTACGGCTCAATTCATCGAAAACACTTAAGTCTAACTTAATACCTACCTCCCAGGCTATTGCTGGCAGATGCAGCAAAGTATTCGTTGAGCCTCCTAAGGCTAAATCAACAGTAATAGCATTCTCAAATGCTTTACGCGTCATTATTTTCGATGGCCTAAGATCTTTCCGCACTAACTCAATAACTGCTTTACCCGCTTTTCTGGCTATTACAAGTTTCTCGGAATCGGTAGCATGAGTACATGCCGTTCCAGGGAGGGACATACCTAGTGCTTCGGTCAGACATGACATAGTATTAGCTGTGAACATACCGTTACACGATCCTGGTCCAGGGCAAGCCACTCTCTCTATTTCCTGGAGATCCTCAAGTGTCATCTGACCCTTCTTGTAAGCTCCTACGGCCTCAAATACGTTAGCTACACCAACTTTCTTCCCTCTGTAGCACCCAGAATACATAGGACCTCCTGTGACAACTATTGCTGGTATGTCGAGCCTGCCTGCAGCCATCAACATGCCTGGAACGATCTTGTCACAGCTAGCTATTAGAACCATGCCGTCGAAGCGGTGGGCCTCAATGATCAATTCAATCGAATCAGCTATCAAATCTCTTGATGGTAGTGAGCACTTCATGCCTTCATGACCCATGGCTATACCGTCACATATGGCTATGGTGTTGACCTCGAACGGTACGCCGCCAGCTTCTCTCACTCCCTGCTTAACTGCCTCAGCCACTTCCCTGAGGTGTTTGTGCCCGGGCACGATTTCTGAGTAACTGTTTACTAAAGCTATGAAGGGTTTGCTGAAGTCGTCATCACTTAAACCTACAGCCCTAAGTAGTGCCCTGTGCGGTGCGCGCTCCACACCCTTCTTTACCTTGTCACTCCTCATACCTACTCCTCAAGCCCCATTAGTTTCCTTACATTACTACCAGTTACCTCTATCAAATGCTCCTTCAGAGTCTTCATGAGGGCCTTGAGCCTCGGTGCTCCTTCAGAATATTCCCTCAGCCATTCTTCAGTGAATTCACCATTAATTACTCTGCGGGATACCTTCTTCATGTTCTCCTTAACATGGTCATCGATTACTAATGGTCCTACAGTAAGTCCCCCATACTTGGCTGTATCACTAACCGCACGCAGCATCCCTGACAGACCACTCTCATATATTAAGTCCATAATTAGCTTAGCTTCATTAAGTACCTCAAAGTAAGCCACCTCTGGCTGATACCCTAGCTCCACAAGAACTTCAAAGCCCTTCTTAATCAGCTCCATGAGACCGCCCACTAGTACGCATTGCTCACCTATGAGGTCGGTCTCAGTTTCCTCCTTAAATGTTGTTTCGATAACGCCTGCACGCGTACACCCTATACCCTTAGCTATGGCGAGGGCGTACTGAAGTGCCTTACCTGAGTAGTCTTGATGCACAGCTACTAGCGCGGGAACCCCGTAGCCGTTGAGGAAGGTCTCTCTAACCTTTGGTCCAGGTGCCTTAGGCGCTACCATAAATACGTCAACGTATTCAGGTGGTGCAATCAGTTTATAATAGATGTTGAATCCGTGAGCGAAGCATAGCCCCATACCCTCTCTTAGATTAGGCTTTACATACTTGCTATAGACTTCAGGTTGCACCATGTCAGGTATGAGCATAAGTACCACATCACCTTTTCTAACAGCTTCAGCAATACTTGCAACCTTAAATCCGTCATTCAAGGCCCTGCTCCATGACTTACCTCCCTCCCTAACCCCAACTATGACCTCAACACCGCTGTCTCGGAGATTAAGTGCTTGAGCTCTTCCCTGGCTTCCATACCCTATTACAGCTACTACCTTGTTTTTCAATATGTCTAGGCTTACATCCTTATCCACGTATATGCGACCCATCTTCACCACCTTAACCACACATTATGTTGCGTGACTTACGTAGGCAACACGATTGTTTTGGGATAAAGAAGTTTCATTGGTTAGAAGTTTAGCCTTAATGACATTAGTAGACTTTTTCAGGTGTCGAACGGCGAGGTCTGCCTGCTCCTGCGGACCCCTGACGGCAATGACGACGTATAGTATGTCATCGCCTACCTTCATTGTGGATACTGCCTCAATCCCTAGATTGCACCTCTCCAGCACCGACAGAATTCTAGTGAACACTCTACTAGTGCTGTTAGGGATTACAGCTAACTCTATTATGTGTGTGCTACTCACCCACCATCACCTTCTTTAAGCTCCTGCCAGGAGGTATCATTGGGAAGACTTTTTCATCAGGATGGACAGGTACTTCTATAACTGTTGGGTAGTCTGATGTCAGTGCCTTCTGAATAGCAC
>JAGGTW010000006.1 GCA_021163585.1 Desulfurococcales archaeon
CGCCCTATAGTAGGTTGACTTACTTCCCATAACCTTCTTAATTCTAAAACCTCCGGAGGTAGCTACGTAAACCACGAATCCCTCCCTAACAGGAGATATAGATACTTCTGACCCTTCCTCCACCCAAACAGGTCTCCACTCATCAACGGGCTCATCATTAACTCTAACCTCAGCCTTACCCCCAGTAACAGCCACTATAGCATCTCCGCCAACCACTCTAAATGAAAAGCTACCTCCAATCGCCTCTATCACAGCTTCATTGAGACAGTTCCCTACTAGGGCGTTAGCGTAAGTAGCTGACAGCCTGTCTAAAGCACCTGAAACCGGAACACCAATAGACCTGTAACCCTCTCTGCCTAAGTCCTGCACGCTTGCATAAAACGTTTTCATAACCTCGATGACAGTCAATTATTGCACCTCCGATATAAACTTACCTTTCAATCTATGAAATTCCTCCCTACTAATCGAATAAAATTCAATTAGATCTCCCGGCTTGATGGGAGTCGGGGGCCTACGGTTGGGATCGAAAGTCTTAATAGGTGTTCTACCTATCAGCCGCCATCCACCAGGGCTAGCAACACCGTAAATCCCTGTTTGTTTGCCAGCTATTCCAACAGAACCGGGTTCTATCTTAGTTCTTGGGGTAGGGAGCCGCTGCACCACTATCCTATCGTCTACGTCGCCTAGATACACGAATCCTGGAGTAAAACCCAGCATGTAACACCTGTAGGTTCTGGAGGTATGTATTTTAATCACCTCTTCTTCACTTAAGCCCGTTATTTCAGTTATACTGGGTAAGTCAGGTCCGAACTCCTCGCCGTACGCCACTGGCACCCTGTACTTCACAGACCTTAATACCTTATCTATATTTACTTCTGTTATTGAGTGCAAAAGCTCCTCAATAAGCCTGTGCAACTCTCTGGAACTTGTTTTCCTAGGGTCGTAAAATACTGTAACACTTGAGTAGGCTGGAACTACGTCTGTAATCCCATCTGTCCTTCCTTCATTAAGCTCCTCCAGCAACATGTAGTAAAGTGCATGCACCCTTCTATTACACTTCATACTGATTTCTTGACAAAGCTCAACATGTAGTACGTACCCGCCGCTGACCTTAATTACTGGTCTAGCATAAGTCACCTCACGAACACCTTTAGTGGCTTAATGCCTATGCCTGCCTCCGCAAACCTTCTTCGGATACTCATGGCTAACTCTATAGCATGCGGTGAGTCCCCATGTATACATATAGTATTAATAATTACCTCAATATCTACCCCCTCAACACTCTTAACCTTACCCTCGCTCACTGCCCGTAACGCTCTCTCAGTAGCTTCCTCAACATCTAACACGAGTGCTTGAGGAAGGTTTCTGGGAACTAGTTTGCCATCACTTCTGTAATTCCTATCAGCAAAGTACTCAAATGCTACCTTAATACCCCATTTATCCGCAACCTCATGCATCCTGGAGCCATATGGTGCTATCAGTATTAGCTCGGGGTTAAATAAATTGATTGCTGCTACTACAGCCTCGGCGTAATCAGTACGCACCCAGGCCATATTATATAGGGCGCCGTGGGGTTTAACGTGTTGAAGCTCGATTCCCTCAGCTTTAGCCATACCGTAGAGTGCCCCAACCTGGTAGAGTACATAGTTTTCTAATTCATCCTTCCTAATCTCCATAGCTCTTCTGCCAAATCCCATCAGGTCAGGAAAGCCTGGATGAGCCCCAACCTCCACACCTAACTTCTTCGCCAGTCTTATGGTGTACCTCATAACGTTAGGGTCGCCTGCATGATATCCGCAGGCAATATTAGCTGATGTAACATACTTGAATAGCTCTTCCTCCCTACCGATCCTGTACCTACCGAACGATTCTCCAGCATCAACATTTAGATCGACGTATCTACTCAAAACACAAGCCCTCAGATCAATATATGTTGTGTACTGAATAAATCCTTGCTCTAGGTAATTCCTTACTTACTTCTGGAGCAGTAATGCAGCTATAGCGCCAGTCTCCACTAACGCGTCAGCACTCTTAAACTGCTGTGTTACGTCCCCTAACCTCAACACCTTTCATTCCGAGTTAGAAGAGATCCGGCAGTTCTGTGTAATACTTAATTTTGTCTGTGTAAAAGATCTTTCAGGTGAATACTTTTGATATGGAAGATATTTGCGCAACCTAGGTACAGATTGATCACACTACCTACGCCGTTGGAGAAACTCCGTAATCTTAGTAAGGAACTTAATATAGACCTCTACGTCAAGAGAGATGATGTGATGGAATTAGCTCTCGGAGGTAATAAAGTTAGAAAACTGGAGTTTATTTTAGGAGATGCCCTTACTAAAGGGTGTGACGTCCTAATTACCAGGGGGTCCTTCTACTCTAATCACGTAAGACTTACTGCGGCAGCAGCTAGGAAGGCTGGCTTAGATGTCTTTTTAGTACTAACACCACCTAAGTCTCACGGTCTCCAAGGTAACGTATTGCTTGACGAGCTCTTGGGGGCGAAGATACTTCATGCTGAGGATCGGGAGGAAGCTGATGACTTAATGCGTAAATTAGCTGAGGAACTGGAGAAGAAAGGAAGAAGACCTTACGTGATTCCTGGAGGAGGGGCCTCACCTGTAGGTGTGTTGGGGTATGCGGCGGCAGCGCTCGAGATCCTTCAGCAACTATATGCAGCTAACGTAAAGCCTAAGTACATTATTCACGCAACAGGAAGTGGAGCTACACAGGCTGGTCTAGTCTTAGGGATGAAGCTTTTAGGTGTTGACGATGTTGAGGTAGTAGGTATTAGCATTAGTGAAAAGGCTGGTGAAGTGAAAGAGAGGGTGGCTAAGCTGGTTAATGAAGGTGCGAGATTACTAAAAACGAATGTAGAGGTGGCTCCGGAGGATATTGTAGTGCTTGACTCATACTTACTCGGTGGGTATCCAGAAGTGACTGAGGATGTTGTTGAGGTTATGAAATACGTAGCCCGAAAGGAAGGGCTCATTCTCGACCCGGTCTACACGGCTAAGGCAATGTATGGGCTTATAGATCTCGTCAGGAATAATTACGTTAAGGAAAATACCGCGGTAGTATTCATACATACTGGAGGCACTCCGATATTGTTTCAGCAAAACACTTTAATAGAGAAGTATCTCTGATAAAACATATTTGTGAATTAACTAATTTCTACCTCCTAGTAAAAACTAGTATGTTCAGCGGCGCA
>JAGGTW010000010.1 GCA_021163585.1 Desulfurococcales archaeon
GCTTTCCAGCAGTAGCTAAGGTTGTGAGCCCTGACATATCGCATAAGAGTGATGTGGGAGGCGTCATCCTGAACATTAAGAACAGTGAAGAAGCTGTTAAGGCTTACAGGCAGATCATGGAGAACGTGAGGAAGTATGTCCCGAGGGCTAGAGTAGCTGGCGTGCTCTACCAGAAGATGGCTGAGCCAGGATATGTAGAGGTTATTGTCGGTGCTACCAGAGACCCCACCTTCGGCCCGGTAATAATGTTCGGGATCGGAGGTATTTTTGTTGAGATCTTAAAGGACGTCAGCTTCAGGGTTGCACCGCTCGAGCCCAAAGACGCTGAGGAGATGATCAGGGAAATCAAGACATATAAGATACTTGAGGGCTACAGGGGAATGCCTCCTAGAGATATTGAGGCAGTCAAGGACATACTGATGAGGGTCTCCAAGCTCATGCTCGAAGTCGGTGAAGTCCAGGACATCGACTTAAACCCCATAATGCTCTATGAAAAAGGCAGGGGCGCAGTAGCTGTTGACGTAAGAGTCATACTTAAAAAATAACCTAACCTAAGTAGGCATAACTCAAGTCGTGAATCCCGATTAGCGATGGATAGGGGGTGCCTGGGATTCCGATTACTACTCGTGAAATGAGGGTGCTTGAGGTAAATGCGGTTGGCCTGGGAATTCCACTGAGACTCCTCATGGAGGTTGCTGGGGCTAGCGTTGCGAAGGCTGTTGAGTCCAGGGTTCAGCCCGATGAGGCAGGTGAGGTAGTTATTCTAGCAGGCAAGGGCGGTAACGGCGGTGACGCGCTGGTTGCCTCAAGGTTTCTGGCGGGGAGGGGTTACTCAGTAACTGTGGTTCCGGCATATAGTTTTGAGTTAGTTGAGCACCCGGATACTAGAGCAAATATCGATATATTGATGAAGCTCAGCACCGTGAGGGTGTGTAAGCCAGCTGACATAAGGCCTATTCGAGGTGCAGGAGTAGTAATTGACGGCCTGCTGGGTACTGGGGTCAGGGGGGAGTTGCGTGACCCGCTCAAAACAATAGTTGAGGAAGCTAATAAGTCGAGGGCTAAGCTAAAGGTAGCGGTAGATACACCGACAGGGCTTAATCCGGATACGGGTGAGGTACATGGAGTTGCTTTTAAGGCCGACATAACCGTCACCTTCCATGATGTAAAGCCAGGGCTCCTCAAAAGGCCTGATCTGACTGGCGAAGTCATAGTATCTAACATAGGCATTCCTGAGGAGGCGTGGCTCTATGTGGGGCCTGGCGACGTAATTCACAGGCTCCCGAAGAAGCCCTCAGATGCTTACAAGGGTATTGGAGGCAGGATACTTGTGGTCGGCGGCTCAGAGCGCTTTACTGGCGCGCCTGCATTCGTGGGTACTGCAGCAATAGCAGCAGGTGCTGACTTAGCATTTATTGCCGTACCTGAGGCTGTGAGGGACATAGTAGCGTCTTATAATCCAGAACTAATTACTATAGCCCTGCCCGGCAAGCACTTCAACCCGGAGCACATTAATGAAGTAACTAAGCTTGCTAAAGAGCTCAGGGTACATGCTGTCGCTGTAGGCCCTGGGCTAGGGAGGGAGAGAGATACACTTGAGTTCGCGCACGAGTTAATCCTCAAGCTGGTCGAGGAGGGCGTGCATGTCGTAGTAGACGCTGACGCCTTAAGAAGCATAAAGTTCGGTGCTGACAGGTTGGGGTGGAGAGCCGTACTTACACCCCACAGGGGTGAATTTAAGGCTATGACAGGTGCTGAGCTAGAGGGCAACCCCAGTACTGACGCTGAGAAAGTTGTTGAAGCATCATCAAAACTTGAGGCTGCAATACTCCTTAAAGCACCTGTAGACATAATTGCGTTTAAGGGTAAGTACAGACTGAATAGGACAGGCAATCCTGGAATGAGTGTTGGCGGGACAGGGGATGTACTGACGGGTATAGTAGCTGCCGCACTAGCGAAGACCGAAGACCCGTTCACGGCAGCGAGCGTAGGTGTCTACCTGAACGGCTTAGCAGGCGACTACTTAAGTAAGGTACTGCAGGACTTACCGACACCTACGAAGCTCATTGACGTCCTACCTGCAATAATTAACAACCCCCTACGAACACATCTGAGAACATACTTAGGTATTGAAGAAGAGTGGGATGCTTAAAAAGCAAAAATACTTTTATACCTGTACCTAATCTTAGATTGCGGTGATCTAGTTGCACCAATGGACTTAAGTTCCGGAAGCAGAAACTCCCCAAACCTAAAGTTAAGACCTTCTCAAACCGATGAACTCGTCCCAGATAAGTGGTACAATATTATTGCCGACCTACCTGAACCAGTACCTCCTATGCTCGATCCTGAAGGCAGGCCTGTTCTGGCTGCGGCACTCGAGAGGCTCTTCGCTAAGGAGTTAGTAAGACAAGAATTCAGTAGTGAGAGGTACATTAAGATACCAGAGGAGGTTAGGGAGACCCTAATTGAGGTAGGGAGGCCAACACCACTTATGAGGGCTTATAGACTTGAGAAAAAATTAGGTACTAAGGCTAAGATATACTTCAAATACGAAGGTGTCCTCCCTACAGGAAGCCACAAGATAAACACGGCCATAACCCAGGCATACTTCAACTCAGTCCAAGGGATCAAGAGGTTGGTGACTGAGACAGGAGCTGGTCAGTGGGGTTCGGCACTCGCCCTCGCTGGCGCGCTTTTCAACTTAAAGGTAAGGGTCTACATGGTTAAGGTCAGCTACATGCAGAAACCCTACCGTAGGATCCTGATGAACATCTACGGTGCGGAGGTGGTGCCGAGTCCGAGCAGAGAGACCGACGTCGGCAGGAAAGTACTGTCTGAGGACCCTGATCATCCAGGTACATTAGGTATAGCTATTGCTGAAGCTATTGAGGATACAGTAAAGCATGAGGACACCAGGTACAGCTTAGGGTCAGTGCTGAATCACGTACTCCTTCACCAGACAGTAATAGGTATTGAAGCTAAGGCTCA
>JAGGTW010000004.1 GCA_021163585.1 Desulfurococcales archaeon
ACATGCTAGGCGGCTACGTACTTTACTACCTAGCTACTTTATTTGGTCTCAACAACTTCATTGCACTGCCAATCGTTATCGGAGTAATGTTTGTTGTCGGGGTCGTAATAGAGAAGACTCTGCTGAGACCAATAATAGTTGAGAAGTTGGGTGATGAATACTCGATTATCATAACTTTCGGGCTGTCACTATTCCTAGTAAACTTTGCGATCGCCTTCTTCGGACCCGAGTACAAGTCACCGCCACCATATGTCCAGGCTTATAGGGTCCAGCTGGGACCTATATCGATTAGTGGTGACAGGCTACTGGTGGCATCAATAGCTGTAGTAATACTTGTGTTCGCGTACTTAATAATATCGAAGACTAGGGTAGGTCTAGCAATGAGAGCTGCTGCACAGAATAGGGAGGGTGCAATGCTGTGCGGTATAGACATCTATAAAGTAAATATGTTTACTATGGGTCTCGCGTCAGCACTGGCTGGAGCTGCAGGAGCATTGCTATCAACCATAATGCTCCTATACCCTCAAGCGGGTCTCATACCAGCTATTAAGAGCTATGTAATAATAGCACTTGGCGGCATGGGCTCTCTTATCGGCGCAGTCGTGGGTAGTGTAATCTTAGGTATAGTGGAGAGTCTGGGTACAGTGCTTCTGTCCGCAGCCTACAGGGACGCGTATAGCTTCCTCGTACTCATATTAGTACTCCTACTGAGGCCTCAAGGATTATTCGGGGTTAGAGTAAGGGAGGTGTAAGTATGTTCAAGCTATCCCTAAGTCAGAAGAATGTGCCAGTACTGCTCGCGGTAGTACTTCTGTTTGTACTCCCGCTAATAATTAGGCAGGAGTACTGGATCTACGTAATGACTATAGGGTTCTACTATGCGATACTGGCATCCACGTGGAACGTCATGGCAGGGTTCTTAGGTAGGGTGTCCTTTGCCCACGCAGCTTTCGCAGCCATAGGTGCTTACGCATCCGCACTGACAGTGCTGCACTTCGGAATACCGCCTGCAGTCGGAATATTCATAGGTATGGCCGTGGGAACAGTTTTCAGTTTGTTCATAGGGTACCTAAGCCTCAGACTCAGAGGTGTTTACTTCACACTCTCTACTCTAGCATTTGCTGAGATATTTAGGATCGTGGTGACTGTTGAGTACGAATATACCAGAGGTAGCCTGGGTCTTGAGACACCGAAGCTTATAGAGGGTATGCTGTCGTACGTGCCATACTACTACGTTGCTCTTATCATGCTGCTGGGAACAGTGTTTTCAACGTACGTAATCCTCAACTCCGCCTTCGGACTGAAAATAAAGGCTGTGGGTAACAGTGAGGAGGCCGCCGAGGCACTAGGCATCAACTCAGCCAAGGTTAAAGTGATTATGTTTATGTTCACATCAGCTATTACATCACTTGCCGGGGCATTCTATGGTCACCTGATAGGGTTGGTATCCCCCGAAATAGGTGCCTTTGACCAATTAGCGCTAGTTATTGCTATGGCCGTCGTCGGCGGTTTAGGGTCGCTGCCGGGACCAGTAATTGGTGCGTTACTGCTTGAAGTGATATCAGAGTACTTGAGGGAGTTCGGGATCTTTAGGTTATTAATATTTGCAGGTTTGATCATAGTGACGCTGAGATTCTTTAGACGTGGGATATACGGTGCATTAAAGCAGGTTATTTGGAGGGGTGAGCTGTGAGGCCTGTACTTGAGGTGCGCTCGGTAACTAAGTCCTTTGGTGGTCTCGTAGCAGTAAATAACTTTAGCATGGAGGTCCGTGAGCGGGAGATAGTGGGGTTGATAGGGCCTAATGGCGCGGGGAAGACAACGCTCTTGAACTTAGTTACAGGGTTCCTAAAGCCTGATAAGGGGCAGATTATGTTCATGGGTGAGGAGATAACAGGGCTACCTCCACACAAGATATGTGTTAAAGGTGTAGCGAGGACATTTCAGCTCATAAAGCCTTTCCCAAAACTAAGTATCTTGGACGCTATAGCAGTGGGTGCTTTAGTGCGCGTAGGGAGTAAAGCGGAAGCATACAGGAGAGCTCAGGAAGTTATAGAGTTCCTTGGGCTAAAAGAACCGCACAGACTGTGTGAGTCCCTGAATGTTGTTGAGGAAAAACTCGTTGAGCTAGGCAGAGCTCTAGCAACTAATCCTAAGTTACTACTTATTGATGAGATAGCTGCTGGATTAAGACCCAGCGAAGTAGAGGATATTAAGAGAGTGATCAAGATTATTAGGGACGAGTACGGTGTGTCAATAGTAGTTGTTGAGCACGTAATGCCTTTGGTAATGGGCGTTAGTGACAGGATAGTAGTTATGAGCTCAGGATCGAAGGTAACTGAAGGAAAACCTGAGGAAGTTGCCAGCAATCCTAAAGTCATATCAATCTATCTGGGTGAAAGAAGAGGTAGGATGCTGGGGGTTAAGCCATGAGTGATTCGCGCGCATTCTTAGAGGTTAAGAACTTAAACGTAGCTTACGGGAAAATCCAAGTGTTATGGGATGTGTCATTCAGGGTGTACAAGGGTGAGATAGTTGCACTTGTGGGATCTAACGGCGCTGGCAAGACAACGACACTAAAGACTATAATGGGGCTGATCAAGCCGTTAAGTGGGTCAGTAGTGTTTGAAGGTAAGAGAATTGATGGAAAACCAACTACTGAAATTGTTAGAATGGGTGTGACACTGGTTCCTGAAGGTAGGCAGCTCTTCCCCGAGCTTTCAGTTTACGATAACTTACTTGCTGGCGCATACCTCATAAAGGATAAGGAAGAAATTAAGAAGAGACTGGAGTTTGTTTACAGAATATTCCCAGTACTTGAGGAGAGGAAAAAGCAGAAGGCAGGAACACTATCTGGTGGAGAGCAGCAGATGTTAGCTATAGGGAGGGCCCTTATGTCGATGCCGAAACTCCTTATGTTTGATGAGCCGAGTTTAGGACTCATGCCTAAGTTAGTTGACGCCATATTGGACACCATAGCATCACTTAAGCGTGAAGGCATAACAATACTTCTGGTAGAGCAGAACGTCAGGGCAGCCCTTGAAATATCTGACAGGGGTTACGTCATAGAGAACGGTAGGATCGTCCTAGAAGGTAGGTCAAGCGAGTTGCTGGAGAGTGAAAGGGTTAAGAAGGCTTACCTGGCGATCTGACCTATGCAATGAGGTATTTTTATATAAAAACTAAAATATGGTCGGATAGGAACTCCCTACTTCCCGACGTACTCGACTCCTGACCACTCAATTAAGTGCACCGCCATAACCTTGACAGCTTTTATTACATCCTCAACTCTAACCCACTCATTGTTAGCGTGCATCTGAGTTATCGTTCCTGGACCGAAGCATACTGTAGGTATGCCCATCTTAATGAGGACCCTCATATCTGTCGCCCCTTCATGACCCCTAATAATTGGCTTAACTCCGAGAGCCCTATAATAGGAATTAACTAGTGTTTGCACAATAGGGTGTTCTACTGGGACTTCAGCACCCTCACCAGCATACCCCTCCTGCTTGACCTCCGGTAAATTATTCCTAAGCCAATCATCACCCTTAACGTAATCATGTATGAAATTCCTTAACTCCCTAATAGCTGACTCTACTGATTCTCCCGGTAACAGCCCCATCCTACCCTTAAGGATTGCTTTGTCAGGCACGGCACTCGGGTACGTACCAGCGCTAAAGACACCTATAAATAGTGCAAGAGCCCCCCGTGGGTCAGGGTAGAGAGGGTGCTTCTTTGTCTTTAATCTCATGTTGTATAGCTCTCTAACCGCCTCAAACACCTTGTACCCCTTCTCAATAGCACTCACTCCTTCCCATATCCTCGACATTGATGCAGTCTTACCCTTAACTTCGACAGTGAACCACATACTACCTGAAACAGATGGCTGAACCTCTAGGTCACTAGCTTCAGCATTGACAGCGCCATCAGCTGAATACCCCCTCATGAGGGCTGCTAAAGTACCGTTGCTCGTGAACTCTTCATCTATTACATAATGCATATATACATCGCCTGCAGGCATGTACCCGGAGTCAAGAACTGCCTTGACAGCCATGGTGTAGGCTGCAACACCACTTTTCATGTCTGAAGCTCCCCGCCCATAGAGGTAGCCGTTACTGACTACGGCACTAAAAGGGTCGTACCTCCATGCCTCTCTCGGGCCTGGGGGAATGACGTCTATGTGGCCATTGAAAATCAGTGACCTACCTCCACCCACTCCCTTAACGATTCCGACAAGCATAGGTCTATTTTTATATGATGTCTTAGGTCTCTCAGCAAGAGGGTTTTTCAACAATTCATCCTCATTGATTTCCCACATATCATACCTTATACCCCACTCCTTGAGCTTAGAGGCAATGAATTCTTGAACCTCCTTTTCCTGCCCGGTCACACTAGGTATTTTAATGATGTCCTGCAGAAACCTGATAATCTCATTCTTCATGCTGTCAATTCTTTGAAGAACCTGCTCTATGGCTTCATTATTATTCAAGACATCACCATGAACATAAGTCAGGACAAAATAATAACTTTACTTAATTGTAGCCAACAGAGAAAGTCCTCTGAAGGAAACATAAGGGGTGACGTAGCTTAGTTAATTAGGGACGCGGGCAACGGTGAGGGTCAGGTTAAGAGGAATTATAGCTGATGAGGTAGGCATGGAAGAGATTAAATTACGTGCTAGAGACCTCCACGAACTGCTTCACGTACTTGAGGAGTCCATCCCAAATATTAGGAAGGTGATCACTAATTCGAGACCTAAGGCTTACATTTGCGTTGTAGTTAATGGTTCAGTCATAAACATCACGGATCCTATCCAAATGGGCAGCATAAAGTTAAGTGAAGAAGATACAGTGGAAATCATCCCTATCGCAGGCGGTGGCTGAGCAATTAATTAAACTTAAATTCACATAACTTGAAACACTAATAGGACTTATTATCTGGTGATAGAATGCCCTTGCCTGGATATGGCGGCAGAATAATTAAGGTCAACTTATCCACTAAGTCCATAGTAATTGATGAGACTGAAAAGCACATGGTCCGCTCATTTATAGGTGGGAAGGGCTTAGGAACTTACCTATTATTAAAGTATATGAAAGGTAGATGGGAGACAGACCCTTTGTCACCTGAAAACATACTAGTTATTGCTGGCGGACCATTTAACGGAACAGTAGTTCCCATGGCTTCGAGAGTTACTTTAGTGTTTAAGTCTCCTCTCACACGCGTATACGGAGAATCTGTTGTAGGGGGTAGTTTCGGCACCTTCATGAAGTGGGCGGGCGTCGACGCGCTAATTATCGTTGGTAGGTCACCGGAGCCTGTCTACCTTCTGGTCAGCGATGATGAAGTTGAAATAAGAAATGCATCTCGATTATGGGGCAAGGGAATATTCGAAACTGAAGATATATTGAGAGAGGAACATGGCAAGGACTCTACTAGGGTTTTAGCTATAGGGCAGGCTGGTGAGAAGTTGGTTAAGTTCGCTGCCGTAGGCCATGAATACTACAGGCAGGCTGGAAGGTGTGGTGGAGGAGCAGTCATGGGTTCTAAGAATCTAAAGGCCATCGTGATTGAGACGAGCAAGAGGCGGGTCGAGTACTTTGATAAGGATAAACTCCGGGAAATAGTTTCTAACCTACACAAGAAAATACGTGAGCACCCGTCTCTCAAGTCTTATGCAGCCAGGGGGACGCCTGGGTTTGTAGAGAAAGCAAATGTCTTCGGATTCTTTCCAACGAGATACTGGCATAAGGTGATGTTCGACAAGTACGACAGCATAAATTGGGAATCCCTCAGTAAGTATAGAGTAGGTAGGATGACGTGCTTCGGGTGTCCTGTTGCTTGCCACCAGTATGTTGAGATTGAGGAGCCACCATATACTGGCTCAAAAGTCACGCTCGAGTACGAAACCATATTTGCTATAGGGGGCCTCTGCGAGATCGATGATATCAGGGCTATCGCACGCCTTAATATGCTCATGGACGATTACGGCGTAGATACTATCTCGGCAGGTAATGTACTTGCATTCGCAATCGAAGCCTACAGGAGAGGGAAGTTACCAGTTGATAGGGAGTTAAGCTACGGAGACCCTGAATCCCTAGAATGGCTACTTGAGAAGATCATTGGGCGTGAGGGGGTAGGGAACATTCTCGCTGAAGGTGTCGCCAAGGCTGCTGAGATGTTGGACCTAAAGGAGTTGGCGGTTCATGTAAAGGGGCTGGAGCCACCAGGATATGACCCACGTACACTCAAAGGAATGATCCTTTCCTACGCAGTATCTCCTAGAGGAGCCTGCCATCTCAGGCTAATGGGCTACCACGCAGACTTGCTGGGGTTAGGCGGCGGCAGATTCAGTACTAGCAGAGATAAGGTAGAAGTACTTGTAGACCTCGAAAATAAGGGGATAATGTACGATTCACTCCCAGTATGCAAATTTGGAAGGTACGTATATGACTGGGACATCATGAAGGACGCTCTTAATGCTGTTACTGGCTTTAATTATACAGTCGGTGAGCTGAAGCTGACCGCAGACAGAGTGAGGACGCTGATAAGGCTATTCAATAATAAATTAGGAATTGGCCGGAGCGCTGACAGCTTACCAAGGAGATTCATCGAGGAACCAGTTGAGTATGAGGGTAGACATTATAGAGTAACCGGTGAGGAAATTAACCGGATGCTTGATACATACTATGAACTCAGAGGCTGGGATAGTAGAGGAGTCCCTAAGAAGGAAATATTGGAGAAGTTAAAACTCAGCAGTACTGTAAGTGAGTTGGGTCTAAATTAAAAGCGCTGAGTTAGTTAAAGTTAATATGCAGACGTACTATCTAACCAATAATAAAAAATTCAACGTTAACTCAAGAAACTAAAAATAAATTTTTGTTTAAATACTGTTCCTACGGAATGCGGTACTGGAAAAAATAAATAGGTTAGGATTATATTTTAAATATATCACTTCAGGGTGATTGGTATGTCATACCCCTATAAATCAGCAGAGGGTATTATTGAGAGCCAGAATAGGTACATGTTCCCCTGCACACCTAAGTATAGGCAGCCAGTAGTTATTGTTGAGGGTCGCGGGGCACTAGTTAAGGACATTGATGGTAGAGAGTACATTGATTTATTCGGAGGATATGCTGCTGTTAATGTAGGGCACTGTCACCCGAGGGTTGTTAGAGCTATTGTTGAGTGGGCGCAGAAGATCCACCACACATCGTATGACTACTACAATATCCCATCAGCGGTTCTAGCAGAGAAATTAGTTCAAGTACTACCTATGAAGGGTTCTAAGAAGGTATTTTTCTGTGTTAGCGGTGCTGAGGCTAATGAGGGTGCAGTTAAGTTAGCTAGGAAGTACATGTTCAGGTATAAGCGTAAGGCAGGATTAGATATCCTGACGGTGAGATATTCTTTCCACGGCAGGACACACTTAACGGTAGCTCTCACAGGGCAGACCAAATATAAGAAAGGTATGGCTGTTACTGCAACCTTGCCAGGCGTAAAGATAATTCCCGCTCCCTACTGCTTCAGGTGTCCTTTCAGAATGAGGTACCCTGAGTGTGGTGTGTTATGTGCTTACTACATTGAAGACGTAATTAAGTATGAGACAAGCGGTGATGTAGGTGCTTTCCTGATCGAGCCTGTATTAGGTGAGGGAGGCATCATAGTTCCTCCTAGAGAGTACTTGAAGATCGCTCATGACATTATTAAGAGCTATGACTCACTATTAATAGCTGATGAGGTGCAAACAGGCTTTGGCAGAACCGGGAAATTATTCGGTATTGAGAACTTTGATGTAGAGCCAGATATCATGAGTATGGCTAAGGGTATAACTAGTGGACTTCCACTAGGTGCTATAGGTGCTAAAGCAGAAGTAGCTGACGCCTTCGACCACGGGGATCACTCATCTACATGGGGTCCTAATGCGGTTACGTGCGCTGCTGCAGTAGAGGTAATTAATGTACTGCTTGAGGAGAAGCTTCATGAAAAAGCGAGAGATCTAGGAGAGTACTTCATGAAGCGCCTGAACGAGCTAGCGGATAAGCACAAGATCATAGGTGAGGTCAGGGGTCTGGGACTAATGATAGGAGTGGAGTTAGTTAAGGACGAGAAGAAAACCCCGGCAGCTGCTGAAGCCCTCAAGATTAGAGAGAAAATGCGGGAAAGGGGCTTCTTGATCGGGGCTGGCGGAGCTTACGGATGTACGCTCAGGATCGAGCCACCTTTAATGATAACTAAGGACCAGGTAGACAGGGCGGTTGACGCACTAGATGAAGTCCTTAAAGAAAATTAACAAAATAATTTTTCACTTAAACACGCTTCTGAGTAACTTAATAGCTATTAAGTGATGTGCCATTGTGGACTACTTAATTCTGAATTCTAGCTCCTTAATTTTACTAGGATCCTTAGGAATGTTCTTCAGTGAAGTGATGAAGCCCAGCACGGTGTTCTTCAATGCGGTCTTAACGAATGGTGATAGAGGTACCTTTCTGCCATTAACCACCAACTCAACGTCACTTATTACCGGGCACTCAACTGCCTTACCTAGAATGTAAGCCTTAGAAAACTCAGCACATGTTGAGTAACCGCAATGTCCACAATTAAGTCCGGGCGTCTGCGACAGGGCAAATACTTCAGCTCTCTCAATTATGAATTCAGCAAGTTCGCGCATATCCCCGTGGTTGAACACGGTGTAGTTACTTGGCGCCTCACCAGTGTACGAGTGTGAAGTAACTACTGCCACTATTTTTCCTGTAACTGTATTTCTTAACTTACTTAATTCCTCCGGGGAGTTAACTACAGCTAAAACTTCGCCAATATTGCTTTTCTTAAAGCCCTCGACAATAATGATTCTATATTCTCCGGGAAGCATATTAATAGCGCTGCCTAGATCCAGTGCTTCATTACGCACATATAGAGCACTCCATAATGGACCTACAGCAACAGCTATGTCAGCGCCGCTGCTCAAGTACTTCGCAGTGTCCTTACTTAAATCAACTCCGCTGTGAGCATGTTTGATAGCGGCTACCTTAACACCCTTCAGTACGAGTTCTCTGACTAGACTGGCACCTATGGTTGTCTTGCCTGCACCCTTTCTAACAGAGACTATACGTACTACGTAAGGCTCCATGCCACCTAACCCAATATTTCACTGCTGTCCAGCATATAAGTTGCTCAAGAAGCATAGCAGGCAAACAATATTAATGATTAGCTGGAGGAGTTTATGGTGCCGTAATTATGATCGGGGAGAGGGACTTGATTAAGGCTGGCGTATTGAGGGTCGCCGAATTAATGGCTATTGCCGCTAAGACAGCACCTAAGGCCAGGGGTGTGGATAACATAGCTGTTGCTGTGGTCAGTGATAGGGAGGAGCTGGAAAAGCTGGCTAGCAAGATGGAGGAGCTATCTACTCAGTACGGTCAGTTCCTTGCTAGGGACGCCGAAAACGTCAGGAACTCTGAGGCAGTAGTTCTCGTGGGCGCTAAGGTCGTTGACTTAGGCCTTAAGACTCCCTCAGGCTACAGAATAGACATGAACTCATACATGGCCTTAGTAAACCTAGGTATAGCTGTGGGTTCAGCAGTTAAGGCAGCATCAATACTTAATGTGGACAACAGGATAATGCTGTCAATAGGGTTAGCAGCTAAGGAACTTAAGTTGATTGACGCCGAATACATTCTAGGAATCCCCCTATCAGCAACAGCAAAGAACATATACTTCGACAGAAAGAAGTAGTCAAACAAGTTAGCGTAGTGAATTGGTTATGAGTATAATGCCGGGCCCCAGAGAGCTACTTGCGCTAGTCATGAGGTTAGCGTATAATAGAGGCCTGATAAACATCAAGGGAGGTAACGCCAGCATAAGGGAGGGAGATGGGTTCTGGGTGACCCCCTCACAGCTACCTAAGAATATGCTTAAGCCAGATGACATGGTCTATGTGAGACTTAACGGTGAGTGGGAGGGCAGGCACAATCCCTCAATAGAGTACATAATGCACTTAATGATATACAGAGAGATCAAGAACATAAAGGGAGTCTTACACACCCACAACCCACACACCTTAGCTCTATACGAATCAGGACTCTCCATAAACCCAGCCAAGTACATAGAGGCATACTCTATAGGCGGTTGCATCGCTGTAGTGCCTAAACTACCTGCAGGGTCTAAAGAATTAGCCGAGAAAGTGATTGAAGCCCTCAGAAAGTGCAGGGTGGCTGTACTACTCGGACATGGTGCAGTAGCAGCTACTCAGAAGGACATCTTCACAGCACTAGACGCTCTGGAGGCGTTAGAGGACATATCTAAAGTAGAACTACTTAAGGCAATACTTAATATCAAGAACTACTTAAAAACAACTTGAGAAAGCATATTAAAAAATACGGCTATTTTTGCTATTTTTAATGTAATTTGTGTAAGTGACATTATCCAGTAATCTGTACGGTTGTCCGCTCCCGTACATGCACCCGCCGAAGCACAGCTGTAGCACTACCACATCCTTCGGGCAAGCTCTAAACTTCATCAAACCCTCCTTAATTTGATCAGGTCCCTGCAGCACCTTAATACTGCCATGTACGTCAGCACCTAAACGAGAAGCTTCCTCCTCCCCTACGTTATATATCTGTTCTCTACCGACCACGCTCTCTAAAAGCTGCAGTGCTTCCTGAGCAGTGAGTACATGACTAAAGTCCTTCTTCCTAGCTACACATGAGGTAATGACCACTGTTTCAGCGTCAGCACTAACCTTCGGATGACTTACGAGGTACTTGCTCAGGTCCGGGTAGAACATTTTGACGTACTCAGCTTCAGCGCTACTTAAAGGCACCAGCGCAGGACCGCTGACCCCCGTAGCAACTTCTTGCGGGTCCCAAACCTTAACCTCCCTGACATTAAGGAGCTTAAGTGCCGCTACTACTCTGCTTGCACTAACTCCAAGAGAGCTTGCGAGTCCCTCCAGCGCCCACTTATCGATAACTACATTTAAGTTGCCTGACTTCAGCAACTCAAGTACCTTAGGCACATCATCTCTGTAGGTGATTGCAGCCACCGGACAGTAGCTGGCGCAGAGCCCGCAGTGCACGCAGCCGACTTCCTTGAACTTCTTGAAGAATGGGGTCGTAACAATAATTGAGGACCCCCTAAAGCCGTAATCTAGGACGTTAACACCCAGTGCTGAGCAGACCTCAACGCACCTCCCGCAGACAACGCACTTCCCAGTATCTAGCTTGAGTAGTTCATCACTTAGTACTCTCTCCGAGGACTTAACGTACTGGAACCTTCTCTCAAGCTCTACTAAGGGCAGCCCCCTAACTATGTACTCAATTGTTGTTAGAAATTCGTCAACCTTTACTGGGCAACCCTTAACGACGGCATCAACCCTCACGAACTTATGGATAGGCTCGCCGAACTCATGCACCTCATCAAATCTCGTCACCTCACCCTTACGCTTATACATAAATGTCACTATGCCGCCCAGGACGGCGCAGCTACCCAGTGCTACCAAGTACTTGCACTTTCTTCTTATGTCCCTGAGCTTATTGACTTCCTCCTTAGAAGTCACCGCCCCCTCAATTACAGCTATGTCGTAACTAGGTGGCTCGCCCCCGACGCCGAGGAGAGGCTCTCGAACTATCTCAACTCCCAGAGACTTAAATGACTCCAGGACCCTGCCTAACTCATTAACTATGGTGTACCTACACCCTTCACATGAACTGAAAGTATATACCGCCACCTTCACTCGAAACACCCCCTAATGAACTGCGCAAGGAAGGCACGGATCATAAGACCTAATTAGTGCTGCTGTATAATTCCTCAAGTACTCCACTCCGCCTACTCCCTCACTACTCAACTTATTGATCAGTTCTCCGCAGCAGACTTCCATGTGCTTACTGTTCATAACCGTAGGTGTTATTATGTTAGCTGCAACCAGCCTACCTTCCGCTACTCTATAGTGATGTATGAGAAGCCCCCTAGGTGCTTCAACAGCTGATACAGCTTCACCACTACCCTGAAGCTTACTCAAGTCATAGAGCTTGATGCCAGAGCCTACAATAGTCGCTAACTCAGCCAGCTCGCGCTCAACTACATCCGCCAAGTAGATCGCCTCGATAAGCTGAGCCTTAACATTGTCGAACGGGTTCTTCAGGTTAAGTCTTAATTGACTCACACAGTCACCTACTTCATTAACTAGATCTCTGTAATTGCGCAGTACCCTGGCCCTAGAACCAACAAAGTAAGGCCTCTCACCATACGTACAGTACTTAGCATTGGAGTGCACCACTTCTTCTTCCTTAATGAACTCTGCATACTTACCTACAGGGAATACCTTGCCGTCAGAGGCAGCTATCACGTCACCAATTATTGGATATTCCTTAGTTCCTACAGTGAGATAGTTTAGGGATGGGTCCTCAAATTCGATGCTCCTCCACTTCCCCGCCAGCTCAGCCAACAGCTTTCTGGCCCTCTGGCCCACAGTCCTAAGTAATTTTGCTGCTTTCTCTAAGTCGTATTTAGTTACTAATTTACCCTGGTACCCTACGTCAATTACGTGGGAGTGTGTGAACCTGCCTGCAATACCTCTGTATGCTCTCAAGACATCAGTGTTTAATTCAAGGAATTCTCTCACGACCACTGGTTCGGTTTTAGCTAGCTCAATTAAGTTCCTTAAGCCCAAGCAGTCAGGAAGGGCGACGAGGACATGAACCAAGTTATTCTGAATGATTCCGACGGCCTCGGCAACCCTCCTTAACCTAGCCACATTCTCACCCATGTCAATACCTAGCGCCTTCTCAAGAGCTATTATCGAGCCCAGCAGGTGTGCCATGCTGCACACTCCACAGATCCTGGAAGTCACTATAGGGACTTCATCAATTCTTCTGTTTCTCAGTGACAGTTCGAAGAACCTGGGGCTCTGCGTAATATTGATTCTGACCTCATACCTGCCGTTTAACTCCCGAATGCTGACGTCAATATGTCCAGCTACGCCTGGGACCTCCTCGTAAAGCTTAACAAACTCCTTAATGCCACCCACTTCAAACACCCCTAGCAACAAACTTTATCTTCTCGAGGAATGGGTGAGCGCTCCAGAAAATCTCAGCTGTCTCAATAACCTCACCTATGTTGAACCCCAGCTCCATGTACCTCTTTAGAGCCCTTACCACAATATCTTCTCTAGTTACAGGGCCTCTGCAACCCCAGCACCTACCGCCTGTTGCTGGGCACTCAGCATCGCAGCCAGCCAGCGTCAGCGGACCAAGGCAAAGGATCCCCTTACTTAGCAGGCACTCCTCAGGATGGAGTGGACACTCAGCGCATACCGGGATACCATTAAGCCTCAAGTCAGTAGCCATCTTAACCAGCACGCAGTCCCCCTTCCGCATACAGGCCCAGCACTCGATTCTATGGTAAGCGAGCAGTAGCTCCAGAGTACTTCTTCTGGCCCTTAAGGTCTTAGCTGTCCTAGTACGTACCTCCAGGTCATCGCTCACGGGGAATGCGCAGGCTGGAACTAACTTGCCATTAGGTAGCTCAACCAAGCACAGTCTACATGAAGCTCCCCTGTAGATCTCTCCTGCCTGACAGAAGGAGTGCATGGGTACTCCAGCCTTCTTAATGGCATCCAGTAATACTGACTTAGGATCCACTTCAACTTCAGTACCATCTACCCTTACTCTCACATTACCTCTCATACTTAACCACCTCACGACTTATGGGGCAGGTGCCTGTGGGACACCTCTTTTCTATTATATGAGCTAGGTACTCTTCCCTGAAGTACCTGATGGTTGAAAGCACGGGAATAGGGGCGCCGCTACCCAAGGCGCAGAGAGAGGCATTCTTAAGTGTCTCACCTAATTCCTGCAGAAGCTCAAGATCTTCCTGGCTACTCTTCCCACAGCATATTTTATTTAGTATCTCCAGCATTTCCCTAGTACCCACCCTACACGGGACGCACTTCCCGCACGACTCACTGACAAAGAACGCCATGAACTGCCTGGCCAGGTCTACAATGCAATTATGTTCATCTATAGCTATAAGAATTCCTGAACCCATAGCCACGCCTAGTTTTGGTAGCTCATCATAATCTAATGGAACGTTCATCTCGGAAGCTGGAAGGAAACCTCCTGCAGGTCCGCCCACCTCAATAGCTTTAAGCTTTACTCCCTCAGGTGGGCCTCCAGCAAGCCCGTCTATGATAGTTTTTACTGAGGTACCTACAGGAACTTCGTAGACTCCGGGTCTTCTGACAGATCCTGAAACAGAAACCATTTTCGTTCCACCTGACTTCTCAGTACCTATGGTAGAGTACCTGTCCCAGCCCTCACGCATGATGACCGCTGCGTGAGCTAGTGTCTCAACATTATTCACTACTGTCGGTTTACCCCATAAACCTCTGCTTACAGGATATGGTGGCCTGACTCTTGGTGATGACCTCTTACCTTCGATCTCCTCAAACAGGGCTGTCTCCTCACCGCTTGTGTACCTTCCTGCATCCTGAAATACCTCTACATCGAACGAGAAGCCCGATCCTAAAACATTATCTCCCAGCAACCCGTACTTCCTAGCCTCCTCTACAGCTTTCTTAAGCCTCTCGGCAGCTAAGTCGAACTCAGCTCCTACGAAGACATATCCTTTGTTAGCTCCTGTCACGTAACCTGCGATGATCATTCCTTCGATGACTATGTGTGGATCCGACTCAATAAGTAACCTATTAGAGAAAGCCGAGGGATCCCCTTCCTCTGCATTAGCTACTACGTACTTCACATCACTTACCTGATCCTTAACTGTCTTCCACTTGATCCAGGTGGGGAATCCTGCACCTCCCCTGCCTCTCAGCTTAGCTAATTTGATCTCCTCAATAACCTCATCAGGGCCCTTCTTGATGGCTCTGACAAGCCCTAAGTACCCGCCCCTAGCTACATACTCCTCAATAGATTCAGGGTTTATGATGCCGCAGTTTCTTCCAACCAGCCTAACCTGCTTCCGCCAAAATTCTAATTCATTGAGCGTTGGTACTAGAAACTCTCCTTCAGCAGCTCCTGTTCTGTATTTAATTGCGAACGCCTTACTTACATCGCCTGACAAGTACCTACTGACTATATTACTGACCTCTTCTGGATTAACGTTCGCGTAAATAGCTGGCGGAAGTCCCTTCTTAACTACTTCAATCCATGGATCGATGAAGTCCAGTCCATGGCACCCGACAATGTCGACATCTACAGCTAAGCCAGATTCCCTCACGAACTCCTGAACAGCATCATATACATCTGCCGCACCCACAGCTAGGGTACATGATGCTAACGCAACCCTGACCTTAATGCCGTGCCTACCGAACATTAGTTCATTAAGTCTCCTAGCCCTTAATTCCCTGCACTCAGAACTATCATGGCATAGAGGTCCCTTAACTCTGCACTCAATGTACTTAGGACACGGGTTGGAGGGAGGGTTATGCCAGCATTTAGGGCAGCACTTATCCATTAATGTCCAGCTCACTTCACCCACCCCTTCTTACGAGCAAGGTGTCTTAATTCACTGATCATTTTCTGAAGTACCTCAGGATTAGCTCTCCCCACAATTCTCTTCGTCCCATCAGGCATGTGCACAGTCACAACTGGTGCGTGGGAGCAGCAGCTGAGGCAACTTACTTCCTTAACAGTAAAGAGTCCATCACTTGACGTGTGGTGGCCGTCCTTAATGCCCAGCACGGACTTCAGGTACTTTAGGTTCTCCATGTTTCCCTTAATGTAGCAGGTAATTCCGGTGCAGACATATATTCTGTACTTGCCTAGTGGCTCAGTACTGAATAAGTGATAGAACGTAGCAACACTGAATACTTCCGAGTAAGGTACTCTGAGTTGCTGGGCAATAGCTCTGGCACTCTCGGGTGATACGTGACCCTCAACTTGCTGGATAGTCTTGAGGGCCTGAATCAGGTTCTTAGGCTTCGTTCCTTCTTTTTTAAGATGTTTTGGCTCGGCAGCAGTCACGCTACCACCACATGTTCTGATGCTACAACAAACGTTAGCTTAAGCAATTAAAGTAGTTACTATAAGTAAAATAATTATGAGTAATAACATTATAATGCTTCAGAAATTAGATGTTGGGGGTTACTGAATGGAGCATGATAGTAGGAAGCTGATCAGGGTGGGACCGGGCTCGATAGCCCTTACAATTCCTAAGAAGTGGGCCTCACTTATGGGTTTGAAAGCTGGTGACGTGGTTGACATATACTTCGACGGTAAGAAGCTCTCTGCTGTGCCTAGGCGTAGGGCAGTTACCGATGAGAGTATCCAAATATTTATTGACGTTACTGAAGGGAATGTCAGTGCTGCAGTGAGGAAGCTGGCTGCAGCCTTCGTTGAGGGTATTACTAAGGTGAGAGTACGGTGTCAGCAGGAAACCCTGAGGAAACTGACGGCTGAGTTGAGGAGGGCTGTGCCTG
>JAGGTW010000045.1 GCA_021163585.1 Desulfurococcales archaeon
AACAGTAGTTAAAAGTTAAAGTTTAAATATTACACCTTCCTGTTGTAGGATGGGTATAGTAAATGCCTGAGGCAATTGTCCTAATAAACACGGACATCGGTACTGAGGAGGAGGTCCTCAACATGTTGGGGGACATCGACGGTGTTGTTGAGGCCTACATAGTGTACGGTGTCTACGACATTGTGGCTAAGGTTAAGGCACCGTCGACTGAGTCACTAAAGGAGATCATATCCAGTAAGATAAGGAAGATCCCGAAGGTCAGGTCGACACTAACAATGATTATAGTTGAGGGCAGGAAGTTCGCAACACAGGAAAAGTAGGGTAATGAGCAGTGTTTTTGAGGTACTGCACATAGGTATTGATGACGTAGATTCACCCTCAGGCGGCTGCACGACACATGCTGCATACAGGCTGGTTAAGGAGCTGCTCCGTAATTTTCGTGACCTAAGGCTTATTGACTACCCTAACCTAGTCAGGTTAAATCCAGCCATACCGTTTAAGACCAGGGGTAATGGGGCAGTATCAATAAGGGTTGCCGTACGTAGGGAATTAATTGATGAAGTTGTTGAGTTGGTGGTTAAGTCCATAAGGGACTATGTCAGGTCGTACGAGTACAGGCCGGATGAGGACTACGGTGTTGCTGTACTAATTGGTGATGTTCCCGACATCCTCAGAAGTTTCTACAGGAAGGCACTAACCGACTTCATCCACCGTGACTACTTAATGAGGGTCCTTCGCCCCTTAAAAGGTAGGTTGGCTACACCCCTAGGCATCAGGAGGGGTTTGATCGGTGCGCTAGCAGCTATTGGGTGGTTCCTTAAGTGTGACTGCACTTATGAGTTGATATCCTACAGAACTGATGGGTTAACTCCTGACCGCTGTATTGACGCAGAATCCGTTAAGCAGGCGGACATGAGGTTCAGAAACAAGACATTCCTTAACTTCGACTACATCGAAGGTAGGGTTCTCATAGCACCCCACGGTCCGGACCCTGTCCTCGCTGGTATTCGAGGTGAGGAACCGCACGTATTAGCTGAGGTCTTCAACACGATCAGGTTCTGCGAAGGTGTTGAGGGGTGGATGATCTTCAGGACCAATCAGGGAACTGACGCACATTTAATTTGTAGGGATCTGAGCAGTTTTAGATACCTTCAAACAGGTTGTACTAAAGCCGTAGTGGACCTTAAACCAAGGATACTTCCTGGTGGTGATGTAATTTTCAGGGTAAGGGACCCCCTCAACCACGATCAGAGGAACTCGGTCTGGGTAGCTGTGTTTAAGGAGACCGGACTAACAGGTGTTGCTAGGGAGTTAGTCAAAGGTGATGAAGCCTACGTATGTGGGTCCATGAAGTATTGGAACGGTCTCGGACCTGTACTACACCTAGAGAAGCTCATACTCACTAAGTTGACTCAGATCAAAGTTGTTAGAAACCCTAGGTGCCCCAGATGTGGTGCCAGAATGAAGTCTTCAGGAAGAAATAAAGGGTGGAAGTGCGTAAAATGCGGTTTTAGAACGAGGGAGGCTGAGAAGGACATACAATACATAAAAAGAGAATTAAGAAGAGGAACATATATCCCTAAAGACTCCGCAGTCAAACACCTAACAAAACCTGCCGTAAGATATGGTAGAGAAAGAGACTGCATACCCATTGAACCTAGGGGAAAATGGATAAGTTAAGGCACCCCTTTATTTCTCCTGGAGACCACTAGTATCCCACCACAGCACAACACTCACAAGTCTCCGGAAGCTGGTGCAGTATATGGAGAGCAAAACAACGTTGCAGTAAGGTAGACCCCTAATTTTCCTGTGGAAATGTATAAAATATAGTGAAAGGGTTTGTATAATTATAAAATTAATCTACTTAAATACAAAATAAATACATTTACATTTTATTTTAAATTATTAGCTAGCTTATTTATTTAACATATAATATGTAACTTCTCAATTGATAATTTTAAGTTAAGTACTCAGCCGTCAGCTTCAATATGTATTCTGCAGTCGAAATTGTGGGGTCCCTCTCGAGAACGAGATTCTTTTTACTCCTGCGTTTTCATGGTTAGTTGCCATGTTACTTCCCGTTTTCATCATTATTGGACCCCTCAATTTCCTGTGGAGTGGGTTAGTACACCCACTTACAGAGGCGGTTCCGGACTTAAGTACTTCTTCTTGAACGCTCTCTCTACGTCAATGCCCAATATATTCGCTATCGAAAGAAGCCATGCTAGAACATCAGCTAATTCTTCTTCAATAGCTGGTTTGTTGTTACTTAGTATTGCTTCAGCCAGCTCACCTACCTCCTCAATAAACCATGTGAATGTAGCGTAAAGACCGCGTGATGAGTCACGCTGAAAGTAGTACTTCCTCATTAATTCTTGGGCTTGCTTCACCGTGAGCTCCTCATGTTCAGCAGGTTCTGCCTCCATAGTACTCATCATGTATGTTCCTACTACGTAGCAGTATTTAACATTTAGTTAGTTTTCAGGGTAAAAGTTATTTTGTTTTAAGTAACTTCTTGAGTTGGTGGTAGCTTGCCTTCACAAAGAAAGAAGAAGGGCACAGGTCCTGTGACTGCTGCAGGATTAGTCAGGTTCTTTGAGGATGTTGAGGCTAAAGTAACTATATCACCTATGGTAGCAGTAATATCTGCCCTAGCAGCATCAGCGATCATTACAGTCCTTAACCTTATATTTAGGTGAACTTAATTAGGGTGTCCCAAACATCATCAACCATGGACTCAAGCTTCCTCAATTCTTTATCAGTCAACGCCCTGAACCTGCCCTGAATCTTTATGTAATCCCTTATAGGCTTCCTCCTACTCCTGTCTCTGTACGGTAGGCTAGACGGGCTTATCTTAACCTTACCGTTAATTGCCTCGAATAAGATCCACATACCCGTCTCGACAGCCAGTTTAGCTACTTCAACAGTTAGTGACGGATCGAACCTCCATCCTGTAGGGCAGGGTGCGTGTAGGTGGATGTACTTGAATCCCTTAATTGATGCAGCTCTCCTCAACTTCTCGATGAAGTCCATGGGGTACCCAACACTGGCAGTAGCTACGTAGGGCACCTTATGCATCAGCATTATCAGAGGGACATCCTTCTTTCTCTCCTTCTTCCCTGTCCAGGTTGTTGTTGTCCATGCACCGTAAGGAGTAAGGGATGACCTCTGAATTCCTGTATTCATGTACGCCTCATTATCGACACATATATGTATGATGTTGTCCCCTCTCTCAGCAGCACCAGAGAGCGTTGCGAAACCAATATCAGCTGTTGCACCATCACCAGCCCATACAACAACCACAGCATCCTCTCCTAAGACTTCCTTAGCAGTAGCCACCCCAGAAGCCACAGCATCAGCTGAAGCAAACGGAACATTAACTATCGGGAACCTCATACTGTAGTTAGGTGCGAGACCCTCAATTACTGTTGAGCAACCTGCAGGCACAACTAAAATCACTCTATCCCCTAAGGCCATCCCAAGATACCGCAGACCTAAGGCCTCAGGACAGCCTGGACATGAGGAGTTCCCGGGGAGGAGGTACTTTTTCCTCGGGAGCTCTCTAATACTTATACCTCCCACTATCATCACCCGAAGTACCATTCTACGTAATTAGAAACAACTCCTTTTGATTCAATTTCTTCGATGAACGACCTAACAACACCAGCAATATCATTATAGGTCACATCAACTCCTGCAATGCCGGCGATCACGTTCTTAACTGGCACCCCAACGTTAAGTGCCCCTAAGTGAGCAACCGTATCTAAGTATAGTGGACCTGCCGACCCTGCAGACACAGACCTATCAAACACGATAGCACCTTTACCGCCTCTCACTACCTCAGCTAGCTCCTCAGCCGGGAACGGCCTCACAAACCTTAACTTGATCAGTCCTACCTCATAGCCCTCACTTCTCAACATGTCAACAGCTTCCCTCATATCACCGACCCAAGCTCCAACACCGATAATGAAGTACTTAGCGTCTGAGCACCTATAACACTCGATCAGTCCCCCATACGACCTACCAGTTAATTCACCCCACTCTCGGTCAACCTCCATTATGACCTTCTTAGCAGCTACTAAGGACTCATGTACGTCCCACCTCATCTTCATATTGTCTCTTGGATTAGACGGTAAATTACCCATTGTTATCGGGTCCCCGGACTTGAATGTGTAGGGTTGCCTCCTACTCGGTAAGAATGAATCAACAAGGGACTGGTCAGGAACGTCTACGGGCTCTGTAGTGTGGCTTAATATGAAGGCATCAAGCGCGATCATTCCAGGTAAGTACACACGGGGGTCCTCAGTAATCCTAAATAACTGAATTACTGAGTCTAGGACCTCCTGATTGTGTTCAGCAAATATCATTAACCAGCCAGTGTCTCTTTGAGACATAAAGTCTGAGTGGTCACTCCATATGTTCCATGGAGCTCCGATGGTTCTGGTCACTATAGCCATGACAATAGGTACTCTAGCACCTGCAGACCACCAAACCATTTCATACATGTACATCAGTCCGTGAGATGAGGTAGCTGTGAATGCCCTGACACCGCTTGATGCAGCACCGAACACTGTGGCGAGGGCGGAGTGCTCCGACTCAACTCTCACTATCTTAGCGTCCATCATCCCACTCTCAATGAACTCCGAGATCTTCTCGACAATTGTTGTTTGAGGGGTAATGGGGTAAGCTGACACCACCTTAACTCTAGATAACTTAACCGCCCAGGCAACCGCGTAGTTTCCCGTGAGGTGCATCACAACCAACTTCAATCACCCCTCAGGAACCATTGAAATAGCCTTGACGGGGCAGACGTTAGCGCACACCCCACACCCTTTACAGAACTCGTAATTTACCTCAACAAACTTCTCAGAGGACTCAACAACATCTATTGTTGACTCTGGGCAGTGAAGCCAGCACATCAGGCACTTAACACACTTCGAATGATCAATTACAGGCTTCTTAAGCCTCCAAGTACCTGTTTTCGAGATCCCCTCCTTAGGTTTAGACAATGGAAGTATGTGGGAGATCTCACTCACACTCACTCACCTCCACATAGGCTCTCTCAGCAGCTCTAGCATTGACCTCACCTTTTTTCTTCCCCATGTACTCGACTATAGCTTCCTTAACGTCCGCTATGGGGAGGTTCAAGACCTTAGCGAGAGCTCCCAGCATTGAGGTGTTGGCTAGGGGCCACCCAGCCAGAACAAGCCCTAAGTCAAGCGCTATTTTAGTTGCATCTACACAGTAGACACGGTACTCTCCCTTACCTAGGCCACTCTTCGACGCTGAGTTAATGACTACCTTACCACCCGACTTAAGTCCCTCAAGAACATTGACTAGTTTGGGGAGCTTGGGGTCCAGGATAACTACCACATCAGGGTGCCTGATCATTGAGTGGAGACGGACACGTCTCCTACTCAACCTAGCGAACGCTACTACGGGAGCCCCCCTCCTCTCAGCACCAAAGAAAGGAAATGCCTGCCCCCACAACCCCGACTTCCAGGCGGCGGCAACTAATATATTGGCGGCTGTTACAGCTCCTTGACCTCCTCTACCATGAAATCTTATTTCAACTAAATCTTTTTGTATCACAAACCTCTCCAATATATTCTCTGCCTAATGAAACTAAAAAGTCAATTCTATACAATATTGTATAAGCAGGAATAAGAAATAATATTTCAAGGAATTGTCGCAACCTCAGGGAATATCCCTTACCAATAAACGTATGTTCCTCTTCAAATCCTCCAACGTATCTACGTCAGCAAGAACACCAACGTCATCAACATCCACATATTTTATGTACTTACGCGCATTACTTAAAAATCCCTTAAGACCCCTGCTTTCCTCCCTTATATTCAGTACATCAGCAAGCAATTCCTTACCTACAATTAATGGGTGTCCGCCCTTTACGCCGTACTTAGGAATAACAACAAACCTGAGCGTGGTTCCCGCTAACTTCAGAGCGTAGTTAACTAAAAATGTAATGGTTTCCCTACGTATGAAGAAGACATCGCCAGGATGTATCAGCACTATGTCCGAATACTTCATGACGGAAGCCACGCCCACCTTTACTGAGGACGACATACCGACCCTGTAGTCAGGATTAAAAACAAACTTTACGTCAAGATCGCCAACAGCATCAATAATAGCCTCCTTCTCATGACCAACAACAACCACTACATCATCAACAACCCCAGACATTAGAAATTTCCTCACTAAGTACCTTATGAGAGGAACCGCCTCACCGTTAATGCTGACCTTATAAACCATTTTATTCCCTGGAAACCTAGTTGACATACCCGCAGCTAGTATTACAGCGCTAACAAACAACTACACCACCTCGACCCCACTAACACCATAAGATCAGATCTGCAGGCAAGAGTATTTAATGTAATGTTGATAAGCATGAATGATTTGAGGTAGTAAATAATTAAGCGCTGGCTCAATGAAGTAAGTGGTGTAAAAATGGTTCAGACGAAATATACAGGATCGAGTATCTCTGACGATGAGCTAATGAAGCTAATAGTTAAGGGGCTTGAGTCAGGTGCTAGAGTAGCCCTATGCCTGATAGTCAACAAAGAAGGCTCCGGCCCCCGAGACATAGGTGCTAAGATGGTTGTTTATAGTAACGGTGAAGTTTATGGCTCAATAGGTGGGGGGTACTTTGAGAGACGTGTGGTCGATGAAGCGCTAAAGGCCTTGAGGGAGGGTAAGCCCAAGCTTATTAAATTCTCGTTTACTGGTAAAGAGGTAAGCAACGCGGTAGACACAGGATTAATATGTGGTGGTGTACTGACCGTGTATATAGATGTACTCAAACCATCACCCAGAATAATAATAGCTGGGGTAGGGAAAGTTGGAACACCACTAGCCAACGTGCTCAAGCTCATAGGATTCAGGGTTATTATAGCTGACCCTAACCCGGACCTAGTCAGCAAGGAGAGATTTCCCTTCGCTGAGCAGCTCATCACAGGTTCTCCACACGAAATAACTACTAAGCTAAAACAGGTTATCAGAGAGGGCGACATAGTGTACGTTACACACGGTGAGGTCGACGTAGATTACTTCTTCGTCAAAGAATTACTAAAGACTGAGGCATCCTATGTTGGTCTACTAGGAAGTAAGAAGAAAGTTGCTGAATTCGTTAAGAAATTAATTAAAGATAAAGTACCTAAGGAACTCATAGTCAAAAAACTGAGGGCACCTATAGGAATAGACATAAACACAGAAACACCTGAGGAAATAGCCATTTCAGTTGCTGCCGAAGTGATAATGAACCTGAAGGGAGGTAGTGTCAAGACACTCAGTATAGTTAAAGATTTAATTAATAAAGTAGGATGACATTATCTGGCAACCGGAAAATTATTTTAATTAAATAAACTAACGTATTTTCCCACATCTGTTTTAGGAAATCCTACTATAATAGCTTTTAACATAATTAAAATAATTGATTAGCAGTAAGCGGTAGCAGGGAAGTTTTATATTCACCTTACTTTTAAGGTAGTTAGAGGTGGGGAGACGTAAAAAGATTTAATGTATTTATTCCCTGCAGCTTAGATGACGCCTTAAGGATCATTGCTAATAAAAACCTGAAGGTAGTACCTATAGCTGGTGGCACTGACTTAATGGTCTTGATTCGTGACGATGTAGTAAGGCCTAAGGCCGTTCTTGACTTATGGCCGTTGAGGAAGGAACTAGCATTCATTAAGCGTGAAGGAGGTTGGGTCAAAATCGGAGCACTAGCTACTATTGAGGAAATATGTAGCTCTTTCCTCGTCCGTGACTGCAGGTACGCGGGCTTTTCTGACATGTGCAGTCATTTTGCTACACCATATATCAGGTCCCTAGCAACAATAGGTGGAAACATAGGTGCGGCACACCCACTCTCTGATGCTACTATATTACTTCTCACCTTAGATAGTGAAGTGAAACTAGTGAGTATTAGAGGTGAGAGGTGGGTTAAGCTAGATAAGTTATTCCTAGGCGAGAGAAAGTTAGCTAAGGACTCCTCAGAATTAATTGCTGAGGTGAGGTTCAAGGAAGTACCAGAAAACTCATCAACAGCACTTCTTAAATTTGATAGACGATGGGGGCATTCTATGGGGTACGTAGTAGTAGCGGTATATGCTCAAATAAAAGATAATGTAGTCAGGGAAGTTAGAATAGCGTTCGACAGTATAGGGAGACCATTCCCGGAGAGAGCTAAGAAAACAGAGAAGTTCTTGAGGGGTAGGGGGCTAAGTGAGGATGTAATCGAGTGGGCATGCACTGAAGTACTGCCTAAGGAAATGAAGAGAATAAGTGATTATAGGGCGTCAGCCGAATACCGCTTAGAGTTATCCAAAGTACTTCTGAGGCGGGCGCTACTTAGAATTAAGTCAAGAATTAGAGGTGGTTGAGTTGAGTAATTCTTTATCTGAGGACAGATATCCCTACATAAAAGTGAAACTAAGTGTTAATGGCAGAGACTACGAGGTATCTGTGAGGCCCTATGAGAGACTCATTGATGTGTTAAGATATAAGTTAGGTTTAACAAGTGTTAAGGAGGGTTGTGGGAGAGGGGAGTGTGGTGCATGTGTAGTGATAATGGATGGCAAGCTAGTACCTTCATGTCTAGTTCTGGCGGTTAGAGCCAATAATAAGAAAATATTAACACTAGAGGGCCTAGCACCTGAGGGCAAATTACACGCGATCCAGAAAGCATTTCTCGATGTAATGAGTGTGCAGTGCGGTTACTGCCTCCCGGGTGTGATACTAGCTACTAAGTGGCTCCTAGATAAAAACCCTAGCCCCACCGATCAGGAGATTAAGGAGGTCTTAGGCGGGCAGCTCTGCCGCTGCGGCAGCTACCTGAGGTTTGTGAAGGCAGTGAAGTTAGCTGTGAAATACCTGAAAGAAGGTAAGGTTTACTTTGATATTCAGGAATTAATGAGTCCCCCTTGAGGGGTGGTTGAAGTGACTGACGTGTCTGACCGCTTGCGTGCAGTTAAGGAAATTTACGAAAAGTTCATGGGCGGGGATTTCTTGTACGTAGGTAAGGCATCCCAGCGCTGGGATGCTGTAGCAAAAGTAACTGGTAAGGCACTCTTTACAGCAGATTTTCTCAAGTACTATAAAAACTTAGTTTACGTATATAGCGTGAGGACAAGGTACGCACATGCTGTGGTAAGAAAGTTAGATGCCAGTGAAGCTGTTAAGTACCCAGGGGTTCTTAAGGTACTAACAGCTAGGGACATACCGGGAATTAATGATGTAGGTTACGTTTTACCTGACCAGCCATTACTGGCAGATAAGAAGACCAGGTACATTGGTGATATTCTAGCTTTAGTCGTAGCTGAGGACTACCTAGCAGCTGTAGAGGCGGCAGATAAGATCTACGTGGAGTACGAGCCCTTACCAGTAATCCATGATTCACTACAAGTAGTAGATTTGAGAACTTTGAAGGAGAAGGAACACATCTTAGTACATAATGAGAGAGGGTCTGATGTTGTTGCTAGGTACAGAATAAGGCAGGGCAATGTCGACAAGGGGATGAAGGAGGCTGATGTAGTAATTGAGAATGAGTACAGAACGCAGTTCGCCGAACACGCGTATTTAGAGCCTGAGGCAGCAAT
>JAGGTW010000028.1 GCA_021163585.1 Desulfurococcales archaeon
AGGGCTTCATAATAGGTGCCTTCTCACTCATGCTCTGGCTAATCATGTTTTTAGCCCCTGCAGTACTTTTTAGGTCACCGCAAACATCTCCTGAAGTAATATCTACCTACGCACTAGTAGCCATAGGTATATTCGTATCATATTCTGCAGCTACGTGGGATTGGGCATGGGAGCTCCGGTGGCTAATGTATCAGGGCATACTTGAGCACGTCATACTCAGCGGTGAGAGCGTATTCCTGCTATTCGCAGGTATTCTGCCTGTATCCGTGATATGGCTTACATTAGCTATGCTGGGAAGCTACATGCTTCTGACAGGTATAATAGCACCTCCACAAATAGTAGTGGCTGAGCCCACAGCGCTCCTAACCGGAGTTGCCTCACTAGCCATAGTGCTGGTAGCTTACGCACTACTGTTGGGTGGTGTAACAATATCCACAGGAACTTCAGGCCCCATCATGGAGCTGATCGGGTGGGTCCTCCCGATAGCAACGGGTGGGCTAGTACCTCTTGCAGCATTACCTAAAGCAGTTCAATATATTGCGCTCGCAACACCGTTTAGCTACCCTGCCGAATTAATCAGGTATGGACTAGGTCTCGCAAGCCCAGTCCTAGACCCCTCGCTGACTGCCTACGTAGCACTAGCCTACACAACAGGGTTCCTGATATTCGCTGTATTCTTCTTTAAGTTTCAACTAAAGAAGATACTTAAGGAAGGAGTAAAGACAGTCGCAGTGTACTGAGTTTCAGTAACGGAATAAATCCTCAGTAAAACCGGCTTAATAACATAGATACTGGTCAAAACCGCTCCGTAACCGCCGCCGTTCTACTTAATCGGTGTTGATGTTAAGTTCCTATAAGTTCTTCAGCACGTGTGTGATGCAGGACAACATAATAGTGAGCCCCAGAACTATGGCTGTAGAAATAGATGCTGATGCTAGGATGAATGTAATAGCTGACCACATAGTGCGACTTATTGCTGGAATTGAAAGCAGTATCATAAATGACATGTAGGGCGTGAGAATGAAGTACAGTACGCACCTCTTGTGTCTTCTGTTAAGAAGTAGAGGTCTCCCCAGCACTGTAAGAACTGTAGCTGTTAGGAACAGACTGGTCAGCGGTATCCTTAATTCAAAATACGCTCCCCCATCGCCTACGGTAAAGGTCAGACTTATGGATGACGTAAGTGGAAGTGATACAAGTATGACGACATCGAGTACAGCTACCGACGCAATGAAGTACCAAATGTAACCTCTTACTATGAGCTTACTCAGCAGCGGGTAGCGAACTCCTTAGCCAGACCTGATTCATAAGTAGCTAAGAGTGAAGCGAATAATAGAGCTGACAGCCCGGCCAGTGTAAGAATTATGCTGCTGTATTTAGCACCACCAGTAGCTAGTCCGTAAGCTGATACAGTGAGTGCTAACCCGATCATTAATTGAGCACCTAACCTCAAACGCGCCTCATCCAGCAACTTACTTAAGTATTCAGTAAATTTAGTAGTAAAGTTGTGGTAAGGCTCGAGCTCAACATCCCTCAGCAGCTCATCCATGTCTACGCTACCTACCGGGCCTATGTAGCACCACCTGCTTCCGTGCTTAAAGTAAATGTATACATTACCACCTAACTTCTTCAGTACTAAAGACCCGCTCCTGCCACACTTCGGGCATGTGCCGTGCCCCACAACTCTGGATGACATACCTAGGCACCTCGGCGGACACCAAATCCTAGTGTAGTAGTGTACACTACTTAAAAATCAAGTTCACTGCGTTCTTAATAGTAGTAATGTTTCGGTTAATGCACGTTATTAGGAAAAATTTTTACCTCTCTTACAAGGAGAACCAATAGTGTGGTAGTGTGAGCGCGGCAACACCTGAGCCGGGCCTTCGGTGATAGAATATGATAGCACTGATCACGTTCCTCCTCGTCATACTCTTTTCAGTAGTTGTTGTTAGGATAGGGACCGTAGCACTCAAAATGACAGGGCTCTCCAGAGACGTCGCCGCCTTTCAAGCACAGTCAGCTTTCTCCGGCGTTGGCTTCACTACCTCTGAGTCGGAGTACGTCGTCTCACACCCGGTTAGAAGGAGGATCATTAGAATTCTGATGTTACTGGGTAGTGCTGGACTTACTTCAGCTATGGCTACTTTAGTATTGACGTTCGTGGGAACCACCCCCACCGAAATGGCCTATAGGGGGATGTGGCTAGTTATTGGTTTAGCTGCACTCTACTTCTTCGCTAAGTCAAAACTCATTGATAGAGGGCTGAGCTGGGTTATTGAAAGGGCCTTGGAGAAACTCACACACATTAAGGTCTACGACTACGAGCAGCTGCTGGGACTCAGCCGGGGATACACCATATCTCAATTCAAGGTCAGGGACGACAGCTGGGTGGCTGGTAGGAAATTGAGGGACTTAAAGCTAGATGAGGAGGGGGTTCTAGTGCTCTCAATATACAGGAGGGTTGATGGTGAGGAAAAGTTTATTGGTGCTCCCAACGGCGATACTGAAGTACTTCCCGGCGATGTACTGATCTGCTACGGTCCTGAAGACGCAATAATGAACCTATCACACAGGCTTAAGGGCGTAAGAGGTGATATCGAGCACGCTGAGGCTATTAGAAGGGAGCAGATCAGAGACCACATGAGGAAGATGTCAGGCGGCTATGACTAGTGTTTCCTCGCTACCTCCTTTACCTTCCTGACTTTGACTCTAGTAGAATTAAGTACCGACCCTCCACCGACCTCCTCAACATCGTCGCTCATTAAGACACTTACTCTCTTACCGTCAACCCCCTTCGCATGCCTAGGGGACCACAGTACACCCTGAGGAACATCGCTACTGACCTTCACCCTCATCAGAACCCTACCGAATTCATTGTACAGCTCGACCACATCCCCATCGCTAACCCCTAATTTGCAGGCATCGGAGTCATTTATCGTTACGTCAGAGGGTACGACGCCGTAGACATCCTCAAACTGAGTGTGCATGTAGTGTGGGTGAGCTGAAGTAATCAGCAGGTACTCACCCTTCGACAATACTTCACCGCTGGGCGGGTTAGGAAGCGGGCTCAAGCCCTTGGCAGCAGCTGACGTACTGTAAAGCTCGATTTTTCCTGTAGGTGTTTGATACTCGCTTAACGGCCTGTAAGGTATCTCAGCTACACCCTCCCTTAATAGCTTGCCGAATACTTCATCGCCCACAGCCTCCCTAATAACTTTAAGAGGGTCGGCAACTACTGAAGGACTTAAGTTTAGCTGCTCGGCCAGCTTCTCCATCACCTCTACTTCACTTAAGGAATCACCTAAGGGCTCTATAACAGACTCGTTAAGGTATATGCAGTTGTGCCAGTACCCACAGACTACATCTCGTTTTTCATAGAATGTCGGTGCTGGCAGAACCACATCAGCTAATTTAGCCGTATCTGACCAGTGTGTGTCATGCACTACAACAAATACGTCACTCCTCTTAAGACCCTCAACAACCTTATTTGAGTTAGGTAGTGTGGCTGCTGGGTTAGTGAGGTGTACGTAAACGAACTTGAAGTCGCCGCGAGCTAGGTACTTACCTACCTTCTGCATACTAATAACTCTAGAAGGACTCCATAGGTGCAGTCCTTGAATGTGCTTGTAGTCGAGGTACAGCCCATCTCTATTACCATAGTAAAACCCTCTATGCACACCCAAGATAGCGGGCAGTGACGCGATGGAACGCACGATCTCCCCGCCCCCAACCCTCCTCTGAAGACCGTAACTCATGAGTATGCAGAAGGGTCTAGACTCATAGAGGGCTTCAGCCAGGTCGATCACCTCATCCCTAGGTACTCCGGTTAGTTCCTCAACAGTCCTTAAGTCGTATTTACTGACGTGCTCTGAGAACTCCTTGAAGCCATGGACGTACTTCTTAATGAATTCCTCGTCGGTCTTCCCTTCACTTATCAGGTAGTTAGCTATGCCCAGAGCTAAAACTCCGTCACTACCCGGCTTAATACGGACGTGTACATCACTCAGCTTGGCTGTCTCACTGCTTCTGATGTCGATCGTTACAATGGAGGCTCCACCCCTGCTCCTAACATCCTTAATTAAGTTAAACATGTGCGGGGCACTAACTACGGGGTTGAAGCCCCAGAAAATGAATAGCTTCACCCTGCTGTAGTCCTTGGGGAGGATCCCGTACGTCGAGCCGTACATGAGCCTGAGGGCCTCCCCGCCCCCGGCATCACATATTGAGTAATCAGTTACTGCGGCCTTAATAAAGTGCCAGAGCCTCCTCGAGAAGTACCTGGTCATTAAACCTATGTTCCCGCCGTACTCCAGGTAGAGTATTTCTGATGGATTACTCAGTAATTCACCCAGCCTTGACGTTACTAGGCTCAGAGCCTCATCCCAGCTGACCTTCTTGAAGCCCTTCACTGTCTTAACGTACGGGTAGAGAACCCTGGAGCGTGAGTAGATCCTCATAGGGTCAGCGATCGCCTTAGGGCACAGTATGCCCCGAGTAATTAAGTCATTCGAAGCCCTAACACGCACTATCTTACCGCCTGAGACCTCAGCTATTAACCTGCAGTTGTCGTAGCAGTTTCTTGCACAAGTCACGGGAATTAATTGACTCATGAGCCACCACCTATTTTAATTAAGTTCTCCCGTAGCGCTGCACGCATGAGCTTCTTCGGCCTACCGATCAGCCCCCTAATTATGTCTTCAAGTTCCCCCTTACTTATTGAGGCTCTCGCGACACCCTCCCTCATTGCTTCCTCAGCAACTGCCACAGCCTCAGCTACGTAGGCTTCCTCCTCATTCATCCTAGGTATGATGTAGTTCTCGCTTAGTCCTCTCTCCTCAACATACTTGACCAGGGCTTCCGCGGCAGCAATACACATACCATCACTCATCTTCCTTGACTTAACGGTCAGCGCACCCCGAAATACTGCTGGAAAGCCAAGTGAGTTATTTACTTGATTCGGGTAGTCGGACCTGCCCGTAGCTACGACCCTAGCCCCGGCCTCCCTAGCTTCTTGGGGTAGTATTTCAGGTACTGGGTTAGCCAGCGCGAACACTATCGGGTCATCAGCCATAAGCTTAATCCACTCCTTCTTAATTACCCCAGGCCCTGGCTTAGAGGCAGCTATGACAGCATCAGCCCCCTTGAGCGCTTCAGGGAGTCCCCCACTCACGCACTCACGGTTAGTCCTCAGTGACGCATCGTACCAGTGAGGTGCAATCACCTTGAACTCACTGAGTCTCGGGTGCTCTCTATGCAGGATCCCAACACCCGGCCTCTCAACAACAATTACATTACCTAAGTCAGCACCGTACACATCTAAGTATCTGAGGACCGAGTAGTTAGCCGCACCCAAACCTACGAGGACTACTTTAGCCTTCCTCAAGTTCTTTCCAACCACCTTAAACGCACTTATCAACGCTGAAAGAACAACTAATGCAGTACCCTGCTGGTCATCATGCCACACAGGAATGCTGAGTTCTCTTCTCAGCCTCTCTAGCACGTAGAAGCACTTAGGGCTCTCAATATCCTCTAGATTAATACCTCCAAAACTAGGTTCTAATGCCTTAACAACCCCAATAAGCTCCTCAGCACTGCCTGCCCTCACGACAAGCGGCACCGCGTCAACTCCTCCAAGGTACTTAAACAAGAGTGCCTTACCCTCCATAACAGGCAAGGCCGCCTCAGGCCCTACGTTACCTAGACCTAACACCCTGGTCCCGTCAGAGACCACGGCTACTGTATTCCACCTACTGGTTAGCTCGAAAGCCTGCTCAGGATCATCCTTAATAACCCTCACAGGTCCTGCAACACCCGGCGTATACCAAATAGCGAAGTCACTGACATTAGTTACAGGTACTTTAGGGCTTACCTCAATTTTCCCACGGTACGTGCGGTGAAGCTTAATCGATTCCTCAAATACCTTTTCTTTAGCCAATGACGTCGCACCCGAACAAACTATACTACTTCAATTATAGATACGTGGGAGTAATTAGGGTTTCCGCTCCCACAAGATCTTAGGAAAAATTATGGTAGGTTCTGGCTTAGGAGCTACCTACTAATGAAAACCTACTTAATTATCTTGGCTAACTCCCTAGATACGTCATCCAGGAACTTTATGAAGCCTTCTTCGTCATGCATTAATAAGTACATCTTCTCTCTTATTAAGTCCCTCAACCTTCTTAAGTC
>JAGGTW010000021.1 GCA_021163585.1 Desulfurococcales archaeon
ATAAGCCACTTGATATTATCTCCGGTGTCAACCTAGTAACAACTACGGACTCCCTTATCAGTCCACTAGAGTATAAGCTGAGGGCTCTCTCAGATAGCGTGACGTATATTTCCTTGGCGTCCTCAACAACTACGAAGCCTCTTCTCTTAAACTTCCTTACCCACTCAGGTACCTTCTCAACAACACGGGGGCTAGCGAGCTCACTAAGTTTATCCTTTACCTCTCTAACATACTTCATAAAACTACTCTCTGCTTCCCTAGTCCCAGTATACCTAGCAGTACCCTTGCTTACATCAATAATTGAGAATTTTCTGAGGATGCCAACCGCGGCTGCAAACTCATTATTACTGAGCCCACACTCAGCCCTCAGCTTGCTTATAAGGATGTCCTTCCCTAAACTCTTAACTATTTCAAACAGTTTCTCTTCAGGCAATCCCTTCTTTAAGTACTCCATGCCTAGCTGAGACACTCTTATTCTATAGACCTTCTTGCGTGACACCTCAATTAAGTTCTTACTTGACAGCTCTTCTAGATCCCGCATTAAGTCACTGACTTTCTTACCTAGCTTTTCAGCCAGTGATTTTGCAGTTAATATGCCTCTAGACTCAGCTAGTACTTTAACTATGCTGTAGTGCCTTGGCGGTAATTTCACTACTGCACCAGTCATAACATTATTACCTTGTTTAAAGAAAAAGACTTACTTTTTAAGTTTAGCAACAATTTCGTAATGCACTCAGCCATTTTATAATTAGGCAAACTGCTGGTAATACTTTATGTCTTAGGAGGTTAACTCAATGAATATGCCAAAGTATTAAAGCTATGTAGGACAAGAAATTCATTAATGGATGACGTAGGAGGTAGGCAAACGGACAAGGGGTTGCTATTTGATTAGGAGCGTACTGAGTATATTGGTGGACGAACTAGCTACTGCTTCATTAAGGAGGAGTAAGTACGCACTAACTTACGACTATGACGTAGAGAATATCTACCTACAACTTAAGGACATTAATGTGGCGGAGCTTGAAAAACCTAGGTCAAGGTATGATGTAGTAGCTCTTGATGTAGCTTCAGCAACAATACATGTGGGTGGTGGTGAAATAGCACTGGCTGCAGGCTGCGTCGTGGGTAAGAAGTTGCTCACCTACCCAAGCCTGATAAAGGGCTCAGCTAATGGCCCCCCATTTATTGGGGCACCTATAATGCATGAATTAAGTCTAATTACTAACAAGTACGTCATGCTTGGTGTGCGGTACTCTGAGGATCCTGACTTACCGGAAGGTGCCCTAACGCACGATGTTAGAATAGCTCTTGAGACGCATTTGATTCGGGGGGCACCTGAAGTCACTTCTAGGGAGGGTATACTCCTAGTAGATGGCCCGATTCACTACTCCATAACACATCCCAAGGAGGGTGCTATGTGGAATATCGAGGTTGAGAAGCTTAATGAAAGCAGGATTAAGGCTATGCATGAGGTTCTTGAGCTCGGTTACTTCCCAGTATCAGTTGTTAAGAGGGTGTGGGCATCAAAGCATTTGGCAAGGAAAATAGGGTTACTGGATACTAAGGATGTGGCGCTTATTGCATCTATAATAAGCGCTAGGCACAGCAAGTTTAGTAGACCCTTAATAGTTGGGCCCATAGAGATAACTGAGCGCAAAATCAGGAAAATACTCTCATATGTTGTAGTACCTGCGAGCAAGTACAGCAGGGTATTCACGATATATAGGGTGGAGGTCCTTAAGGATACCGCTGACGCACTTGGCAACAAGCTAAAAGATGTCATGTCGCATCTGGCCTACTCAACCATGTCTTACGGTACGTCACTACCGTATAAGATAGAAATAGCGGATTCTGTCTCTAAGGAACTCACAGCAAGTATGGCATCACTTGTTGAATTAATGCTGAAGGTTAAGGGAGTGCCTGTTCTCTACGGGGGTGTCAGCATTGAGTAGCGCGGACCACATAGAGGGCATTGAAGCTAATATGAAAAGAGCATTTCAGAAAGCAGAGAAATTAGGTGAGGTCATAGGAATAGTAAGTAGGAAGACTCCGTCAAAGCTCGCCCAAGAATATGGTGTCGTGGTTATCGAGGTTGACCCCGCTACGTATTACAGGGTGGGGACATCGCTGAGTGTAGGTGATTACTTGATAGCTGTTGACATAAGAACTCTTAAAGCAGTGGGACTTAAGGTGGTTTCCGTCAGCAGAGCGGACATAGTCTCCGAGGTTCACTCTATGCCTGCAATTACGCTTGAGCCTGATGTTGAGGGGCTCTTGACTAGTGCCGTACTTGAGGCGGCACCGCTGCTTACCGAAGACAGTGAGCCGTTGGGAATGCCGATCGAGCCGCAATCACCTGTAGTTATACCGAGTAACACAGAGATCCTGGCCAGAGTTATTGGGCTTCCAAGCCAGGGCCTTATCTTAGGTGCGCTGCACACAGGGTCAAGCAGCATAGCTGGTGGGAAAATACCGATGTACCTGCCGAGGACAGAGGTATTTAAACACATGATGATAATAGGTACAACCGGGTCAGGCAAAACAACATTTGTCAAGAACCTTATATACTCTATTCACACTTCATGGCCTGAAACAATGGTTGCTGTGGTAGATGCGGCTGGGGACTATACGCAAATAGCTCTTCCTCCGCCCAACTGCCCTGAGGGGCATGAAATATACGTTAATTCATGTAGGGAACTCCTAGAGAGAGTACCAAAGTGGATCACGGTGTTGATCCCTATAAAACGGGGAGAATCTAACCTCAGAGGGTTTGCCGAAAAATATGTGATTGACCGAGTAGGTAGGTTGGCCAAGGTTTTCCATGGCCTGAAGCCTGATGTGGAGGCCGTAGTTCCTGGAAGGGACTTCGGAACTGTTAATTCTATTATTGTTAAGGTTAGGTTGAGGAAGGGGTATGAGGTCGTAGTTGAGGTAGTGCCTATATCACTTAGTTACCAGCAGTTGGCGGACCACCTAGAGATATTTCCGTTGTTCTCAAGACAGGCCAAGGTGTATTTAAGGAACATACTCAATTACTTAGAGTCGGTCGAAGGTGCCATAATAAACTTTACGCACTTGCACAGACTGTTTCAAAAGAAGTTTGACGCCTTAAGGCGGGATCTGAAGCTTCATAAAGGGACGCTTGAAAACATTGAAAGAGCACTTAACTTTATTGCTGGCTCGGAAGAGGTCGATGTGAGCATAGACAGACGGGTCATCGGCATGCCACCAGCTGACGTGCTTGCAGGAAATTACAGGGGACCCGTAATTCTGGATCTTGATTATGCCTTCCTGAGAGGTGCTCACTTCCTGATAATTAACATGATCGCGTATGAATTCATGAGGTCCATGTATGTGTGGAAGAAGGTCGGAGAAGGTGCGACCAAGCCGGTAGTGCTCATACTCGATGAGGCACACAGGTTCTTCCCTTCGGAAGGAACCCTTCCTGAGGAGGTAGAGTTGCTTGCTGACTTCATAGCTAGGGTAGCTAGATTGGGGAGGGCTCGGGGGTTGGGACTGATTTTCTCCACTCACTCCCCCAGGGATGTACATAAGATAGTAATTCAGTTAGCTAACACTAAGGTTGTGTTTAGGAGCAGGAGGGAGTACCTAGAACTTTTGGATGTACCTAAGGAATACTACAGAATTATTGAGCTGGCACTGGATCGTGTAGCCCTTATTGAGAGCCCAACAATTAGGGTAGGCTATGCGCTATTCCGTACTTCTGAGCCGCTTCTGGGGCACTTCGACCTTGGGAGAGTAGCTGCTGGAGCTGACCTTAAGTATCAGGGGTGATGAAGTAATGCTAAATTATAGAATAAAAATGTCGCAGTGCCTAGTTTCTTAGGTGCTTAGGAGTTGTGCGGGATCATAGGGGTAGTTGCCAGCGCTGAGTTCAAGAGGGAGCGCAGGCTAGGGACATTAATTAAGCAGGCATTAAAGCACCTGGAGTATAGAGGGTATGATTCAGTAGGATTTGCTATAATAACTTATGATGGAAGACTTGTGGTCAGAAAGTCGCGTGGAATGATCGATGCAGTATCTGTTAAGCTAGGTTTTGATGAGTTAGATGGATACATAGGGATAGGTCATACTAGGTGGGCCACGCATGGACCGCCGAGCGACTCTAATGCACATCCACACATTGACTGTAGGGGGCGGGTGGCTGTAGTACATAATGGAATAATAGAGAACTACATGGAGCTGAAGAACTACCTTATGGAGCGAGGGCACTCATTTAGTTCAGAGACGGATAGCGAAGTGATCCCCCACCTAATAGAGGAGTTCAAGAAGTTAGGTGCCTCACCTTATGATGCGTTTAAAGCGGCTGTCTCAGTACTGAAAGGAGCGTACGCCTTAGCAGCAATAGACCTCGATTCGCCGGACAGAATATTTTTTGCGAGGAGTACATCACCGCTTGTTGTGGGAATAGGTAGTAGTGAGAACTATGTGGCAAGCGACATTCCCGCCTTCCTCGAGTACACGAGGAATGTGGTGGTTCTCAGGGATGGTGAGGTAGGCTACATAACGTCGGACGAAGTCCACGTTGAAAAGCTTATTTGCGGGAGGGCGGGCCATTCAGAAGTATCTTCTGAATTACAGGTGGTTCTCAATGCTTTAGAGGCGGTTCCCGTAGATTTGAGGAATAGAGTGCGTGAGATTGACTGGACTCCCGAAATGGCTATGAGGGGCGGGTACCCGCACTTCATGCTGAAGGAAATTCACGAACAGCCCCAAGCAGTCTCATCCACACTGGCTGGTGTAGCTAGTGAGGTAAGGCAGGTGGCTGAGCACCTTAAGGGTGTTGAGAGGGTTATTGTTGTTGGTGCAGGTACATCCTATCACGCCTCATACATTGGGGCTTTACTGCTGAGTAATGTAGCTGGTGTGTGGTCCATACCAATTATCTCTTCAGAGATGAGGTGGTACCTGAGGAGCTTGGGGGAAGGCGATGCCGTAATAGCTGTGAGTCAGTCTGGTGAAACTATAGATACATTGCTAGCTGTTAGAGAAGCTAAGAAGTTAGGTGTACTGACTGTATCACTGTCTAATGTAGTCGATTCAGCGATACCTAGGGAGTCGGATCTAGTGATATACACGAGGGCAGGACCTGAAATAGGTGTAGCGGCAACAAAAACATTCACTACCCAGGTAGTGGCGTTAGCTTACTTAGCCGCTGAGTTAGCACGTGTCAAGGGCTTCATGAACAGCGGTGAATTCACTAAGTATGTAGCAGAACTCAGGAGGTTGCCTGAGATTATTGCAGGTGTGATTGCGCAGTATGAGGCTAAGGCTAGGAGGATCGCTAAGAACATGGTCAATAAGAAGTCGGCGTTCTACCTAGGTAGGGGTTACGGGCTCCCTATATCTATGGAGGGCGCCTTGAAGCTTAAGGAGATAGCATATATTCACGCTGAGGCGTACCCTGCAGGCGAGTCTAAGCACGGCCCCATAGCACTCGTCGAGGAGGACTTCCCAGTAATATTTACTGCATTGAGTGATGAGGAGTACGGGTTAATTAAGAGTAATATTGAGGAGATGAGGGCTAGGTATGCCTGGGTCATAGCTGTAGTTCCTAAAATAAATAATGTAGTGGGGGAGGTGCTTAAGTTAGCCAGTGAATGCATTCCGCTACCACCTCTTAACCCTGCCGTAGCTCCAGCAGCATACATAATACCGCATCAGCTTATAGCTTACTATACAGCGGTATTTAAAGGGCATGATCCTGATAAACCTCGTAACTTAGCCAAGACTGTTACAGTTTATTGAGGTGGAAGGTGTGCGTAAAGCCGTAATCTTAGCTGGAGGGGCG
>JAGGTW010000094.1 GCA_021163585.1 Desulfurococcales archaeon
GGGGATAAACTTATAAGCTACAGACCCCCCTATTTAAGGGGGTTGGGGGGTAATGACGCAGGCAGCACGCACGCTAGGAATGATGACGCCTTATACGGAGTACAGGGTATATGGAAGGCACGTATACGGTAGCCTCTATGGTTGCGACCCCGAACTTCTTTCTAGTCCTGACTACCTGAAGAAGGTAGTTATTGGTGCAGCTAAGGTGGGGAGAATGACACTACTTGATGTTAAGTACTGGCATATTTACCCAGGTGTTAGTTTGGTAGCGATAATATTGGAGTCGCACATAACGATTCACACATGGCCTGAGCATGAGTTCGCTACAGTTGATGTTTATTCTTGCGGAAAAGGTGCAGACCCTGAAGCTGCTTTTAAATACATTGCTAAGGCGCTTAAGGCATGCAGGTACGAGTACGAGGTTAGTGATAGGTCACTGACAAAATAGTAAGTTACATTAATTCACATAACTTCAAGTCTCCATGGCAATACTTCGAGTTTAACCTGTAAACACCTTCTTAGGTAGCTAGATCTTAATACTGAACTTACGTATGGTGTGGAATTGCTAACATAAAATGTAAAACCTCTACCTAAATACCAGACTTAGGTGCGGCTTTGGCTTCAATATCAATTGTAGGAGGGGGTGTGGCGGGTCTCTTAGTTGCCCGTGAGTTAGCTAAGCACGGGTACAATGTCGAGTTGTTTGAAGAGCATAGAGCCTTCGGTGTGCCTAGGCACTGCACTGGCTTAGTGAGCGAGTTTACATTTAGAGCACTGGGTCGGCCAGCATGTGAGAGCAGAGTAATGAGGTTTAATTCATACATTATTGCTTCATGTGACTTAAGCAGAGATATAGAGTTGTTATTTAATGAGCACGTTTACTTGCTTGACAGGGTGCGGCTCGAGAAGCTGATCAGTATTGAGGCACAATGCTCTGGCGCAACGCTGAGGCTAGGTACGTACGTCAGAAATGTAATGAGTTCAGGCAAGGTTGAGGTTCTCGGGGGAGGTAAGAAAAAATATGATTATGTAGTACTTGCTGAAGGAGCTATAAGGAAGTTCGCCAGAGATCTGGGTTTATGTCCGAGGAAACTAAGTTCCTTGAAGGGATTCCAAGCTATTGCTGTGATCAAGAAGGCAAAACTGGATAGACCACTGATCATTGCATGCAACAGTGTGTGCAGGGACTTTTTTGCTTGGGTCGTTCCTTACGGTAATGAAGGTAACTATATAGTTGGTGTAGCATCTGCGCAGGATATTTACTTATCATTCACTAAATTGCTGAAGCTTATCAGCAAGCACTATGGGTCAGAGGTAGTTATTGTTAAGCACTTTGGCGGGCTCATGCCTGTCAGCAAGCCATGTGCGCTGGCTAGAGGTAACGTGGTAGGGGTAGGGGATTCCATATCGTTGGTTAAGCCAGTAAGTGGCGGCGGAATCTACTCTATAGTTCTCGAGGTTGAGGCGTTAGTCAAGGCATTTAAGGGCGATTTCATTGATAAAGGTCGGTATTACGGTGAACTAAGTAAGCTACGTAAGCTAATTACGTTTCAGCGGGTCTTCAAGAAGCTCTTAACGTACTTCGGAGGTTATGAGGGAGTAATTAATGTGCTGCTTAGTTTAGGTATAAGAAAAATAGTTGTTGGAGACTATGACAGTCTGGAATTAAATCTAGCTGAAACAGTCAGGCACTTGATCTTTGCGACTTAGTAGTTAGATACTCCTGCAATACCTTAATGTTCCACTCATGGCTACTTCTCCTACGCTTATCTACAGGTACTCCTAGCTTTCTTGCCTCCCCAACAGATAGCCCTACAGCCCTCAGCTCGCCTAAGCTGAATCCCCTACCACTTCTTAACCCAGTAACAGTACCTCTGGCCCGCATCAACCTAGGTTTCTTGACTAGGGCTGCAGGCACCTCATCAGTCATTTCCAACACCTTGAACAACTAGGCAGCTCCACCTTAATAATTTTATGAATTCCCACAGCGAATACGGATAAATAAGTTTACCCTGAATCATATTAGGGAGATAATAAAATGATCGGTAAGCCCATACATCTAAAAATCAAGCCTGAAAATGTGGCTAAGCGCGTTGTAGTGGCTGGTGACCCTGCAAGAGTCGAGCAGGTGAGCAAGCTCTTAGAAAAAGTACGACTAATAAATAAGAACAGAGGCTTCATAACATACACTGGTGAGTATAAGGGCGTACCCATTACCGTTGCTACACATGGTGTGGGCTTTCCATCAGCAGGTATAGTATTTGAGGAGTTAGCCATGGTTGGTGCTAAAGCTATTGTTAGGTTAGGCTCGTGTGGTGCGTTAGTGAAGGGCTTCAAGATAGGTGATTTAATTATTCCAACGGGCTGCGCCTACTATCCTGGGGGTGCCTACTACCAGTACTTAGGTGAGTATGTGTGTACGGCTACGTCTCCCGACTACGAAATGCTTAAGAGCCTTGTTGAGTCAGCACATAGTCTAGGTGTGAGGTACTCATTGGGGCCAGTAATAAGTAGTGATGCTTTCTATGCAGAAGATCCTGAGTTCGCGAAGAGGTGGGCTTCAAGGGGGATACTAGCCGTTGAAATGGAGTGTGCAGGACTATTCATGTTTGGACTAATGCGGAAGGTAAGAACTGCAGCAGTACTGCTTGTGAGCGACTCACTCGTTGAAGACTTAGGATTTGCCAGTGCTGAGGAGCTCAGGGAGTACGCACTAAAGGCAGCTGAAGTAGCTTTAGAGGCACTGATAAAAACGCAGATTTAGAATAGTTTTTACATCCTAACTTTCTGTGTACACTACACTATCACACATTTACTTTCACATTGCTTGATATCACATCCCTTAAGCTAGGAAAATAATATATGGTATTACTGCCTGATTAACTAGTAGTAGAGTGAAAGTATGCAAGATATCAATGAGATAATAGAAAGTGAGGTTAAGAGGCCATCAGTGTTTATAGATGAGTCAAAGCTCTACCCAGAATACGTTCCAGATAAGTTACCGCATAGAGAAGAACAGGTACGTCAGCTTACTAGGTTGTTTAAATCAATAATACTCCGTCCTGGCACAGTCAGTGTTAGGACATTACTAGTGGGTCCTATAGGTTCGGGAAAGACCGTAACTTCAATAGTGTTTGGAACGAACTTCTCCAGACTCGCAGAAAGAAAAGGTGTCAACATAAGGTACGTCCACGTAAATTGCTCAAAATCAAAGAACCCTGCCACTATCTTTAGGGAAATTAAAAATCAGCTAGGACTTAACCTCCCTGATAGAGGGCTCTCAGCTACTGAGTTAGGTAGTGCACTACTTAAGTTACTTGACATGGAGGACCTATACCTTCTGGTAGCCTTGGATGAATTTGACTACTTTCTGAGAGTTTCAAAACCTGATGACAGATACATGATCGTTAGATTTTACGATGTTTTCAAAACCGGTGTAAAAAGGCTTAATTTTATTTACATAACAAGAGGGACGCCGACATACATCAGTAGCTTAGTTGACGACATAACGGGTAGTTACCTAATGAAGAACATAGTAATGTTTAATCCCTACAAGTCAAAGGAAATACTTGATATACTAAAAACAAGAGCTGAGGTAGCCTTTTATCCTGGCGTAATAAGTGATGACGTGCTTGACTATATAGCTAATTTAGTCGGTACAGACAACGGTGGGGACGGAAACGCGCGCAAAGCCTTGGCCGTACTGCACGCTGCTGGTAAGTTAGCTGACAAAGAGATGCTGGAAGGTAGGGCAACTAGAGTAACCATAGATCATGTAAGAGCTGTGTTTTCACGGGAGTATCCATCACTGATTAATCTAATTGATGCCCTCCATTACCTACCTCTGCATGAACTTCTAGTACTTAAGGCGATAGCGCTTGCACTACTAAGGACGGGTGAGGACTACGTGTCAATGGGTGTAATAGAGGGGGTTTACAGGCGCTTGTGCTCAGAAATAGGTGAAGAGGCTAGGGGACACACAAAAGTATATACCTACGTAATGGACTTAAGGCATAGGGGGATCATAATAACAAGGTCAAACATTAAGGGTAGGAGAGGGAGGAGTACGTACGTAAGCTTCGGTGCAATACCGCTGAATGAACTAATAAGGAAGCTGGATCACATAATAAGTAGCAAGAGGCTAATACAATGAGCAGTATAAGGGTTGAGGAGATATTCTCGAGTAAGGGAAGGGTTAAGATACTTAAGCTGATAATTGAGCACGGCGAGATAAACATCACACAGCTGATTAAGGAGGCAGGGCTGAACCACAAGGTTGTGTCAAAACACCTGGAATACCTGAAGAACGCAGGCCTAGTCGAAGAAGTGAAATTCAACAGAATGCGAATATACAGGCCAAACTGGATCAACCCTAAGGTTAGGTACATAGAGGAGCTGCTCAGAAATCTCTGAGTTCCCTGGCTAGAGTAGTGAGCAAAAGTACTTACTTCTTAAAGAAGGCCTCCAGCCCAGCACCTTCCTTCTTCTTTCTCCTCCTGACTTTCTTAGTTTTAGGTGCCTCTGCCTCAGTCTTTACGGCGGCCTCCGCTTCAGGAGGCTCCTTCCTGCTCTCTTCTCTAGCTTCTCTAGCTATCTGCTCTCTGATCTTCTTAGTCAACTCAATAATTCTGTTGCTATTTCGCTGGCTTAAGTATTTGATCATTGAGTCAGAGAGGTTTAATCCAACAGCTAGTGAGGCAGCATATTCCGGGTTGCTCTCAAATATAGCTACCAAGTACGGTATAACGTCTGACTTAGCAAGTCTCTTCGAAATACGTAAGTGTCGTGCAATTACAGCTGCTAGATCCTCTCTGATCTGCCTCACTTCCTTAGTTCTAGCCATTATTAGGATTTTTTGCGGAAACGAGTACTTAACCCACCTATATTTGCTTTTTACGTCAGTTCGTACAGCTAAAGACACTCCAGCTGTCATGAGCTCCATAGCATATGCAAGGAGGTCCCACGATCCTGTCCTAACTATTCTGCCGATGTAGACATCCGCCCTTGATAGCGCGTCATAGGCTCTCCAAAGGTCTTCGGGATTACTTATCTGCTTAGGCAAGTTCTCATTGATCCACTGAATTAGCTCGTCAGGACTAAGGTCAGTCTGTGAAGCAGCTAGCTTAGCCTGCCATGCGTACTTAGAGATGAAGATCTTTCTAACAACTTCGAACGGTTCATAAACCCTGTCTCGCGCTCTCAAGACCGCCTTGACTGCTGATAGCGTCACTCTTCCATAGCCCTCAGCAATCGCCTGCAGGTCGTTAATAGCGGACCGTAGGTCGCCTTCAGCCTTATTAGCAATGTACTTTATAGCGTCGTCATCACACCTTATTCTCTCAAGCTCACATATTCTTGCAAGAGCCCTCTTAATATCTGTCTTAGTGAGTCTTCTGAAGGGTACGAGCAACACGCTTTCTCTTAAAGGCCTTAGATTCGGGTCCCACGGATCGTTAGCGGTCATCACAAGAGGGCTCTTAGTAATCTTGATTAAGTCTAAGATCGCTTCCATAGCGCCACGGTCAGCTACTCTAGACATCCCGTCTACCTCATCAAGCAATATCAACTTACCCTTAGCGAATAAGCCTCTCTGCATGACGGCTATCTTAGCTATACGCTCTATGTCACTGGCCCTCCTATAGTCACTCGCATTCATTTCCAGGTACTCCAGACCGTATTCTCGAGCAACAGCTTCAGCTAGTGATGTCTTACCGCATCCTGGAGGACCGTAGAATAGTGCTGCCTTACGGGACGGTCTTCCAGCGAACCACTCCTTGATCCACTTCAGAACTAATTGTTTAGCATCATTCTGGTTCACAACATCAGCTATCTTCTTAGGTCTGTACTTGATGACCCAAGGTAGCTTTCTCTCAGACATTGCGTAACCTACCTGGACGTTGCTTTTACTGTGTGGTGGGTTTTACCGATCAACGTTAGCTTTGCTAACAGTGCATTAAGCTGGATTTCGTCATCTGCTCCCTCAACGAGTCTAAACTGTATCTCACCTATGTAGTCAGCTATTTCAACCCTCACATGTTCAGGTAGCTGTATTTCTGAGCTAAATATCTCCCTATGCATCTGCTTTACTACGTCAACTCCTGATAAGCCATAATTAAGCATTAAAGTCCTGAGTAAGTCCCTAGCTTTTATGAAGTTTCCTGCAAGGGCTGTCTTTATAATTTCTCGCACCTCCCTCGGATGCGCGAGACCAACCACCTTAAAAACATTAGCTACAGTGACCTTACCTAGAGCGGCGCTAGATTGAAGTATATTGATGGACTTCCTCATGTCTCCCTCAGATATCTCGAATATTATGTCAAGAGCTTCTTCTTCATACTTTACCCCCTCCTGCTCACATATGTACTTAAGCCTAGTCATAACGTCTTCTTTTTTCAATGGTGTGAATCTGAATACTGCACACCTAGACTGTATAGGCTCGATGATCTTGCTTGGGTAGTTTGCAATGAGTATGAATCTCGTTACATCAACATACATCTCCATAAGCCTTCTTAAGGCCTGCTGAGCGTCAGCCGTCATGTTATCAGCTTCATCCAGTAGAACTATTTTGAACGGGATGTTGGCTGGAAGCCTACTCCTAGCGAACTCCTTAACCTTAGTTCTTATAACATCAATACCCCTCTCATCGCTAGCGTTCAATTCGAGCATGTACATCCGATAGTCCTCACCATAAAGGTCGTGTGCGAGACAGTGTGCGGCAGTAGTCTTTCCAGTACCAGGCGGGCCTGCGAAGAGAAGGTGCGGCATGTTCTTCTCCTTGACGAATTGATATAATCTCTTCACAATGTCTTCCTGATTCACGATCTCTGAGAGTGAACGGGGTCTGTATTTCTCAGCCCACAAAAGCTCAGCTAGCACCCTCCTAGATTCTCTTGTAGACATTTCCACCTCCACCATAATTAATTAATAGTAAAGTCGAAAATTTATTTACCCTAATACTTAACAGGTCAGCGCTTAGGCTCCTCAATTCTTTTAACTACTGACGCGTAAGCTATCTTCTTACTTCTCAATACCTTAGTAACTCTGATAGTAACTTTCTCACCGGGTACCGCCCTAGGTATTACGACAGTAAATCCCCTTAGATTAGCTACCCCCCTACCCTCCATATCCATGTCTGTGACCTTGACAGTGAATTCGCTACCGACCTCCAACTCCTTCCTGCCCTTGTCCCTGCTCCTTAAGTTACCGTATATGCTTAGCCTGTTAAAATCTATTTTATAGGGATCCTTGTACTTCTTGTACCTAGTCATCTCAAACTACACCTAATTACATATGCGACTTTCATACTGCTCAGCACGGTATAAAAGGTGTCTTGGGGGTAATAAAATATTGGGGGGTGCCACATCTGGTGTAGGGTGGTGTGTGCATGCCGTCCAGGAGGAACGTAGTAATAGATATCAGCAATGGACGTGGACTCAGTGTTGCTATCTATGATAAGGAGGGGCTAAAAACTGATGAGGTAAGTCTTGATGTGGGTAACATACAATTAATTGACCCTGAGTATGTTGTGGTGTCCGGGCACATGCTGAAGGATGGTATACTTATTACTGCTAGGAACGTAAGGGACATCAAGCTATGTGGTACATCAGATGTATTGAAGAAGTAGTATCAGGTAACCCTAAAACGGTGGTAGTTAATGAAAGAAAAGAACATAGTCAGGGTATTCACTGAGAAATCGAAAAGCAGGACAGGCCTTCATCAGCGTAGGAGGTTATACTTTATCATAAACTATGACTGTGACGAAGTAGATTTTAAGGTGGTCAGGAAGTCAAGCGCTAAGTCCCTATATGCCAGAGGAAAAGCTGAGGAGCATCAGGTAGAAATCCCAGCTGGTAGTTACGTAGTTCAGCTTGACTTCAGAATGAACCCTAGAGGCAGAGTAGTAGGTGATGTCGAAGTTTATGATAGTGCTGGACACTTAGTAGGGAGGGCAGTTTACCGGAAGTTAAAGGTTAGGTTAGTTGAGGGTGAGTCAACAGAGGTGATTAACTTAATAAGATGTGTGTTTAGGAAGCTTAAGTTACCGGTGAAGAAGTATGCGGTCATTAAGTTATGGTAATAGTAACAATGAACTTAGGAGTAAGGTGATTTCCTCACTGAAGGCCTTCGGTTTTTATGTATTCACTAAGGAGGAGTACCCTGAAGTATCCCGAATGCTGAGAAAACTGAGTTTATGGAACTTATTTAAGGTGAGGCCACTCGGAAGTTCCAGAAGCTACTTTATCCTAGAGCCAGATATTGCAGCCTACTTTAATGAATGTAGGAATGCATGTATTAGAGATGGTGTAGTTGACA
>JAGGTW010000106.1 GCA_021163585.1 Desulfurococcales archaeon
CAGAAACTCCGTGCTTGAACCACGCTAGCTTTCTGGGCTCCCCTACCCCGCTCCACACGAATATGCCAGAACCTTTTTCTTTTTCTGATGCACCACGCCTGCTCGAGAACGCTAGTAACCTGCCTGAGGGACTCCACCGGGGGAGTGAGTCACCCTCGCCAACAAGGAATGCTGAAGATCCGTCGCTCCTCAGGATATGTACTTCAGTGAGTACCTTATTCTTGCCTAGGTCGCTCCTAGTGACAGTAAGTGCTATGTCGCCTTTAGTAGAGACTCTAACTTCATCAATATACGTAATGCGGAGAATATCATCTACTGTAAGTTTTCTCCTGCTCAATTCAAACACCCAATATTGTAGTTACTTAGCTGTGATTAATTAATGCTAGGTCGTTACCTAAGCTACATAATAGCCGACTTACAAAACTCGCACACTAAGTACTTACTGTAGTGGGAGTACCTATCTAAGTACTTCATGTGTAGGTGCTCATCTATAAGTAAGATCAGTTTTCTGAATTTGAGATCAGTTGCTACAGAGGCTAAAGTATTGATGACTTCGGGGAATGATGTCGGTCTCCTTCACCCACAGTGAAACTCTCCTTTACTCCTATCGCCCCACATGCTCTCTAATATAAAACACGCGTCCATGCCCGTAAGCATCCTTCAATACTGACTATTCTACCTACTTCAACAGCGTACTTCTACCTGCTCTTAATCCATGCAGTAAATGAAGAAAAATTCTGGGAGCAACAAATACCATATCCTTAAGTAAGCTGTACTTCCCTGGGAATTCCTGAATCTTAACCTGAGGAGAACTCGAACCAGGCAGCTTACCCAGTTCCAGCTCTAGATTAATGACTATGTAAGCAGTATGTACTAGGCCGCACCTTCTGTAAAAACCTACGGCCTCCCTCACAGGCCAGACGCTGAGTGTATTACATTCATGTTCTTCAGCGATTTCCCTGGCTCTATTAATGAGTGACCTGCCAACACCGACCCCCCAAAATCCCTGTGTACCTCAAGAACATCAATGAATGCGGTCCTTCCTAGGACCCCTCCCTCCTCACCTACATACAGCTCAAGCTCACCAACTACCCTACCATTTAATTCCGCGACTAGAGGGTACTGACCATGCGTGAGTAAGTAGTTAATATGTACGGCACAGGTCTCCACACTCATCCAGGGCCCTCCGTGAGACCACCGTTTATCAACAGTGAGATTCTCATACTCTGCCTCCTTACCTCTTCGACTTACCCACTTGCTCACACTCGAGCAGTACACCTTCACAATGTCTTGAACGTCGTTAAGCGTAGCTAACCTGACTTCGGCCACAGCTCAACCACCACTGCTGGATTGCTGAAGGCAGTTACTTCTATTCCGGAAGCTGAGTTGATTAGTCCACATAGTATAATTAACCAGTTACGCACTTATGTATTATGGGGCTAGCAGACGTCAGTGACTCCTCACGTACTGGAAGCCAACTCGTTCTGTATTAGTGTAGGGAGGTGCTAGGTATGTCGAACCTTAAAATTGCTCTTATTTCCAGGCTCCCGCCTGCTAGGTGCGGTATAGCCGAGTACACCAGCATGCTTGCTGAAGCACTGCTCCGCAACCTCGACTACAGTGAGATCGCGTTGGTGGGTACTCGCGTTAAGGAGGGTCTGAGGCATTACGTAGAGCCGTACTCAGGGCTCGAGGTGTGCCAGTCTTTCAGCGAGGACGGTGGGTACGGGGAGATCATTGAATGCCTGAAGGAGAAGGGTTTGAGGAGAGGGTCAGTAGCCCACATACAGCATGATTACGACATCTTCAGGGATAATGCTGAATTCATGAGCTTAGTAAGGAAGCTGAAGGAAATGGGGGTAAGAGTCGTAATTACAATGCACACGGTAGCACACGCCCTCAAAAGCCCCGAGTACGTGGTATTTCAGAGAAAACTGAGTGAGGTAGTTGACGCAGTGATAGTGCATAGTAGATTACAGGAATTCGAGCTAATAGCTCAGGGCGCTGACCCCAGGAAGATCGTGGTGATACCTCACGGCACACATCTTAATCCATTCACTAAGTACGACAAAGTTAGGTTGCTGGAGGGATTAGGTGTAGACTCTCCTGAGGATCTGGCTGAGAGCACATTAATTACTGTCCCAGGACTGATAAGACCTGTTAAGGGGCTTGAGGTCTTCATAAACGTGTTCAAGCACATCAGGTCCAAGTATGACGTCAGATTCCTCCTCATAGGGTCGCCGCAGGGACAGGGGTATGAGTACTTGAGGAAGCTGGCACCCATACTAAGTAAGCTCGAAGGGGCAGTATTCATGAATAAGTTCCTATGGAGGAATGAGCTACTGGCGTATTTAGCTTCAATAGATATAGCAGTATTCCCGTACAGGGACACTCACCACTACGCAGTCAGTGGGATCTTTCACTTAGTTATCGGTAGCAGGAAGCCACCCATATGTACGAGGATACCTAAATTTATTGAGTGCTATGAGGTAGCGCCTGAGCTAACAGCACCTACGAACGCGCCGAGCGACATAGCTGAGAAGGTAGAGTACGTGATCAATAATCCTAAAGGCGTTAGTGAGGCAGTTAGTAAGTTATGGGATTACGCTGTAGAGACTAGCTGGGAGAACGTAGCCCTCAAGCACTGCGAGGTATATGCTGAGCTCGCGTCACCTTAAGCCGACAGGAAGCCTCCATCAACAGGTATGAGGGCTCCCTGAACATAGCTAGCTAGGTCACTAGCCAGCACCAGCACCATCCGGGCTACTTCGTCAGGCTCACCCATCCTACCTAGTGGTAGCCTACTCATGAAGTTCATGCCTGTCCTGATCACATCTACTCTCAACTTAAGAACAGCTTCCCTCTTCAACTTCTCGGTTCCCGGAGTCCTTATTCCACCAGGTACTACAGCATTGATTCTGAAGCCCTCCTTCCCGTACTCTCTAGCTAGAGCTCTAGTAAGAGCTAGCACTCCAGCCTTACTTATGTCGTAGTGCACCAATCCCTTAGCGAAAGGCATGAC
>JAGGTW010000038.1 GCA_021163585.1 Desulfurococcales archaeon
TAATATGGACTCTAAATCTTTAGCAACCTTCTTCTTTAGCTCGTAAAGCCTAATTGCCTCACAAACCATTACTTATCAAACATTTAAGTACCTAAGAACTTTATATTAAGTGCCCTCAAGTAGTGATACGGTATCCTCCATGCGTGGAGTCCCACCAATACTCTTAGTACATGGCGGTGCTGGTGCATGGCGCACCTTCAGAAATAAGATGAGGGAGGTAGTAACTGTTCTTAGGAATGCCCTCAGGTCCGGTTATGAAGTTCTTGGAAGTGCCTCAGCGATTGAAGCTGTTGTTGAGGCTGTTAAGGTGCTTGAAGATTCTGGAATCCTTAACGCTGGTTTAGGTAGCGTAGTTGACGTAAGAGGTGAGGTGACTATGGATGCAGGGGTTATGGAGGGTTGTGGCATGAGGGCGGGTGCCGTAGCTGCTGTAACGTACCCCAGGAACCCTGTAGTATTAGCTAAGTTAGTTATGGAGAAGACTGACCACGTTTTAGTTGTCGGCAGGTATGCTGATGAGCTAGCTAGGTTGTGGGGACTTCAAAAACACCCTGGACCGGCCAAGCGTGTCTTAGAGAGGTACAGCGAACTAGTCAAAAAATTACGTGAAGGAGAAATACCGTTCAAGAGGTTCAAGAAGAACTACTTTTTGGCTAAGCAATTGCTCGGAAGTCTGCATGACACAGTAGGTGCTGTTGCTCTGGATAGTAACGGTTGCCTAGCAGCTGCTGTGAGTACTGGCGGCATACTTATGAAGATCCCTGGGAGGGTAGGTGACTCTGCAATCCCAGGTGCTGGATTCTATGCTGATGATCACGCAGCAGCCGTGGCTACAGGTATAGGAGAGACGATAATTTTATCCTTCCTCACGCTGAGGACTGTAAGTTACGTTAGGGAAGGTCTGCACGCTGATGAAGCAGCTAGAAAGGCCATGGATAGACACACGAAATTGTTCGGAGAGGGTACAGCAGGCCTGATAGTTGTTGATAGGGACGGGTACTTTGACGGAATCTACAACACCGAGGGAATGCCATGGGGTTACATAGCGAAGGACTCCGGAGATGCTAGGGTGCTTGGACTTCCTAATTCTACTTCTTCTCCTTAATTAGGAGGACCCACTTCTTCCTTGTTGCATCATAGTATACCTGAGCATCATGCATTAAAGCCTTCAATAATGCTGCCCCAGCCTTACCTAACACCCTCAATATGTCCCTATCTAAATTGCTGGTGAGCTCAGAAAGCCTCTTCTTGAACTCATCCCAGAAGTCCGGATCAACAGCTACTCTCTCATTAGAGAGTTCCAGCACAATAGCACCTCCTCTCCTCAGTCTCTCAAAGAAGGCGTCCCTGTTCCTGATCCTACCTGTTATGTCTGACTCAAACATAACTTTCTGCTCTCTAAGAAAGTCCAATGCTGACTTACGCTCCCTATGCTTTACTTCGTGAGGTGCCTCAACTCTAGGTGCATATCCCTCCTTAACCTCCTTTAACGAGTTCTCTAAACTAGATATTCTCTCCGCTAAGTTTTCTAAGATTTCTATCACGGTTCCTAAACGCCTACTTAAATCATCTAATTTAGCTGTGTACGGGTTAAGTAAGTCCATTATGCTGCGCTGTAACTTACTAATGTCTTCTTTAGATATTGGTGAAGTTCCCATCCCTACATCCCTAACCTCCGGCACCTCACCTCTCAGGGAGTCCAGTAGGTACTGCCTCAAGGCCTCCTCAGGAGGTAATCCCGGATACGCCTTCACGACCTTCTCAAGCACCTCCATAGGAACACTGACCACCACCTTAGGCAACTGATTACCCATTTAATGTTTGGACTACTTTAGTAATAAGTACAGCGCTTCACTAGATTACGAAAAGCTCATAACTATACCCTAAAGCTTATTCCTTCGTTTGTCCCTGAGGATGCTTGGTGATTTTGAAATGAATTTGGATATCCTTACGGCGTCTTGGGTGGTGTTCAAAGGAAATGAAATGCCCTTACATCTAGGGAAAATAGCCTTACAGGAGCTTGAAGCACAGCCCCCTCACCCAAACTAAACCACACCCAAACTACCCTAACAAAGATTTCTGCCCCAGCCATTCCTTAATTATCTCGTCGCTCTCCACCACCACCGACCCTAACTTGTCAGCAACTTCCTTAACCTTACTTACCGCCATGGCGCCCCCCACATCTAGTACCTCGGCAATAACTACGCTGGGCCTTAGTCCAGCGAGCTCAGCTAGAGCTAGTGAGAGTTCAGTGTGCCCTCTTCTGACGTTCAGGCCCCTACCGAGAAGTATGGGTACGTGCCCAGGCGCTACAAACTCCCTGTAGAATTTCTCCTTAGCCTCAGCTACTCTACCCTCAACGACCATCCCGACTACTTTATCTAATTCTTTAATAGTTAAGGCTCGATCCGAATCCCTTATACCAGTGGACACATTAACATGGTTGACCCACAAGCTAAAGTTCGGGGGGTCACCGTACCTCAGCGTCCTGCTCGCTAGCTCGGCATAACCTGATGCTCTCAAGATATCGCTCATGTACTTGAGTCCAAGTGCCTCACCAATGTTCTTAGGCATTGAATAACATATTAAGCCGCCAGCTATTCTCCTAAGTAGAGATATCCTCCTCTGATCTATGAATGACGCATGGTAAACCATGTCTACCTCATCCTCCCTACTACTAGAGTCGTGAATAAATACAGGCTCGCCAAGACTTAGTAGCTCAGCTGCCTTAGCAACACTGCTGAACACGACCACCCCTACCTTAGTTTAAGTTGCGCTACTTAAAAGGATAGGGGATTACGCAGTAATTTCAGATTTCAGGTATGTAATCTCCTTACTCTAGACCTCATCACTAAGTAGGTCACTATTAGGATTA
>JAGGTW010000119.1 GCA_021163585.1 Desulfurococcales archaeon
ATTGCTTGGATTACTAAGACTAATGATGATACGGTGTTAGATCCTGGTGAGAAACTACTGCTAGTCATGTACTACCATGACAGCGAATACTGTCCGCAGGGCTACGATACTATTAAGTCGGAGGCTAAGGTTCCTATTGGTGCTCCATTAACTATTGAGAGGACTGTGCCACCTAGTCTAACACAGGAAATAGTAGATCTTGGGTAAGGGTGGTGGGCCTTGAGGCGGGGCTTAAAACAAATATTTATTTTTTATCCGGAAATCACTAACTTATCTCGCAGGAGGAGGGCTCATATTTTTTCTTCACTTGCTGTTATGGGTTATGCGTCTGTACTGACTATTATAGGTGTGTTGGTGCTGTATCAGAGCATTAAGAGTACTGACTTAATTACCTTTACCATATATATTGGTATATCCGGTGTTGTGCTGACTATAGGAGTTCATGCACTCTTTGTTTCTATAGTTAATATTATTTCCCTTAGAAAAAAGAAGAACATTAGAGGTGGTTGAGTTGCAGAATGAGCTATTACTGGGTGAGGATCTGGAACTCGAGTTGAGTGGTGAGGATCAGTCTGCTCAGACCGTGGTTCATGATTGGCCTTGTAACTGCTTGTTATGTAGAGTGTTCGTCCGCCCTATGTTCAGGGTGCTAACGAAAATTCTTGAAAGAAAGCTTGAGGGGGTTGAGGCGGAATCTCGGCAGGAGCTAGAGAGTAAAGCTGAGGAAGGTGTGGAAGGTTTCGTGAAGAAAGTAAGGAAGGCTGGAGTTGAGGTAAAGGCGGTTAGCATATCTAAGTCTCAGGGTGAGGATGAATCCGAGGGGGAAGTTACTGAGGAGGTAGGGGAAGAAAATATTTCTGAGGGTGCTGGCGAACCTAAGGATTTAGGGAAAATCCCTGAGCTTGCTGGCATTATTGAGCGTATTGAAGCCCTTGAAAATGAGGTTCAGGCTTTGAAGACGGGTGTAGCCAGTACTATTGAGGGTATTAAGTCAACTTTAGTAGACTTAAGGGCAGCTGTTGCTGAAGTAAGCAATCCATTTAATATTATGAGGAAGTATGCCGAGCTCATAGGACTTAGCACGCAGCAGGTGCAGGCTGCCCAGCCGGTTCAGCAGGTAGCGAGACCGCAACAGATAACTACCCCAGTCTCTAGTGGCGATGCATTACTAATGATGCAACAGTTAAGGAAACATGAACATAAAACTGAGGCATATGAAGGAGAAAAAGACGTAAAGGAAATCGACATAGATGAGGACCGTATAAAGAGTGAGAAACAGCAAGGTAGTAAAGAAGAAAGGTCTTCTGAGGAGAGCAGCATCAGTTTAGAAGACGTGCTTTCATTGGATTTACTCAAGGATAAGGAGGACTCAGGTAGGAGCTCTCTCAGACATTCATCTGAGAAAAAGGAGGAAGAAAAGCATGAAGATCTAGGTGGTGAGGACGAAATGGAGGAATTCACTCCTTTAACATTAGAGAGTCTCGTGACTAGTAAATCAGCGAAGAAGCTGGGCCTAGGTAGGCTGATAAAACTCGTTAAGTGGATTGACGCGATACTTGAGAGGATGCCTGAGGACAGTCTTGAAGATATAGTAAAATTTGCCACAAACATAGGTATTTTAACTAGGGATGATGCCGATTTGATCCTCAAGGCTCTGGCCTTAGTAATTAAGACTAGAGAAGGTGGTCTACGTATTGATGATCAATTGATCGCACTATACATGCTGGCTAAAATATTCGGTATTGAAGATAAAGAAGCAGATGGTGAAGTAGTTAAGCTCGCAGTAAATAGGGATGACCTATTGGATAGATTTATAAAGCCTTGAGGGCGTAATAATGCCTTCAGCTGTAGTAAGTACAGCAATAGTTGCCATAGCTGGCATAGTGATGGCCTCAATATTTGCGGCTGCCTTACTTAGTCAGGTAGGTGTCGTCGACTCAACCTTCAGAGGCGTGTCGCAGAACGCTATTAATAAAATGAAGACTTCCATAGATATAGTGTACCTCACGCTCAATGGTTCGTACTTTGTGGTATATGTAAAGAATACTGGACAGAGAAGTATATCGGTGGATGAAATAGAGTTAATTGATGTATATTTTGGTAATGACAGCAGGCAGCTTTATGTGTACAATACAACAGGGTTAGGAATATGGAACTACACTGAAGTAAGCCCTGATAATACGTGGAGTGTAGGGGAGACGCTAATTATTAGGATCTATAATGAGACGGCGATTGAAGGACCTACGTACTATGTAAAGATAGTATTACCGAATGGTGTTTCAGATGAAGATACGTATACGATTTAAGATTGGTTCGATACATGTAGTTGCAGTATCAATAATGCTAGTAGCAACTATAATAACTCTACTTATTTTTACAGTATCCAGTCTTTATAGCTACGTATGCGTACTTAAGTACGCTATAGGTAATATTAGGAAAGCATCAGCGGAAATCATAATAACAAATACTTCTTTAAAATTTAATATGCTAAGGGCAAACATTGCGAATAAAGGTCCCGGCGCCATTCACGACCTATCTAAATTAGATGTTATTGTTTTTTACTATGTGAATCAATCTAATTCATTAAAGCCTGTCACATATATTTTACACTTTAATGAAGATAATACAGCAAACGGGACATGGTATGTTTATAGGATAGTTGTAGGCGATATTGTACTAAATTATACAGAACATCCGTATCTGAGGCCGGGAGAGCAGGCGGAAATCATCGCACTACTTCCTGAGGAGCCTGCTTCAGGATCTGAGGGCTTGGTGATAGTATCAACGCCTGAGGGTTCAAGGGCTGAGCATATTTTTGAAACATAGATCCGGGAGGTGAGATTTTATGAGTGTCGCTAAGCAGGAAATTAAAGAAGGTGAGAAGAAGTCGAAGAAGGTTATAGCTACAGGTAATGAAGAGCTTGATAGCAGAATAGGTGGTGGTATACCAATACCATCGCTCATACTCGTTGAAGGTGATCA
>JAGGTW010000062.1 GCA_021163585.1 Desulfurococcales archaeon
CCGATACACCGGACTTCTGGAGAAGAGAGGGCTCTAAGTACCCATCACATGGTGAGATATTTACAGGCGAGCCTGCGTATTTTCACCACATCATGACAGCTGTCAACATGCTGTTTGATGAGCTTGGTCTGAGGCCGAGCGACTTTGACTACGCCGTCTTTCATCAACCTAATGGTAAGTTCCCTCTTCAAGTAGGTAAGAAGCTGGGCTTTCCAAAAGAGAAAATAATACCAGGCACAGTAACTCCATGGATAGGGAACACCTACAATGGCTCAGCACTAATAGGATTAGCGAGGGTTCTGGAGCAAGCTAAACCCGGTGAAAGAATTTTGGTGGCTACGTTCGGTAGTGGTGCGGGCAGTGACGCCTTTAGCATCATAGTTAAGGACTGTATTGAAGAGAAGGCTAAGAAAGGACCTAGAGTTGACGACTTTCTTAAAAGGAAAAAGTATGTAAGTTACTCACACTACGCTAAGTCAAGGAGACTACATATACGCAATATAGGGTGAAGGAATTGAGGAGAGTCTACGTAATAGGTTCAGCACTAACTAAAGTTGGAAGGCATTTCAATAAGGGATACAAGGAACTAGCAAGTGAGGTGATCGATAAAGCCATTAATGAATCAGGTCTTGAGTCAGTAGACCTGGTTATAGTGGCTAACATGCTTTCTGACAGTATACTGGATCAACTAGACATATCAACGATCCTAATGCAGAACTTAGGTATGACTAAAGTAAAGGCACTGCATATTGAAACAGGCGAGTCAAGCGGCCTCGCCGCACTGGAAGTGGCATGGACGGCCATTAAGTCAGAAACAGCTGAAAAGGTTCTTATTGTAGGAGTCGAGAAAGCCACTGAGTACCCAACTTATAAGATAAATAAAGTATACAGTAAGGTGCTGGACTATGAGACCGAGTCTATACGGAATATAACTCCTCCAGACTATGCTGCATTAATCATGAAGGCATACCTGAGGAAGTACGGGCTCAAAAGAGAAGACATTGCCGAGTGGCCTGTTAAAATGCATGAGAACGCCAGTAGGAATCCCTATGCGCAATTAAACTTCAAAGTAAACCATGAAAAAGTACTTAACAGTATGATCATATCTGACCCGATACGCCTGCTGGACACCTTCCCAATAGGTGATGGAGCAGCTGCGATAGTGCTTGCTTCAAGCAAAGAAACAGGAAGCTCGAAGGCGGAGCCCGTTGAGCTGGTACACACAAGCTCAGCTGTTTCTGTTCAAGTCCATCTACGGGATGACCTGACTAAGTTACCAGCAACGGCTGCAGTAGTATCCGATCTTAGAATGAAGTTTAATGAAAAAATGATTAACGAGGCAGCTATAGAGCTGCATGATAGCTACAGTATTTACGCGTACTTACTGATCGAAGAACTCGGCTTAGCTGCTAGAGGTGAGGCACCGAAGATTATTAACGAGCTTGAATTTATTAACGTGAGCGGGGGGCTTAAGGCACGCGGCCACCCGTTCGGTGCCACCGGAGTCTACCAGGTGGCTGAGCTACATAAGCTGATGACCAGTGGTCTAGCAGGCAGGAGATTTGATGGAAAATACGCTATAGCTCACTCTATGTCGGGGCCAGATTACAACGCCAGGATTGCTTTGCTTCAAAGGGTTATTTAAGGGTGATTATATGAGGCACTCAATACCTAAGTTCTGGAGAAAGAGAGAAGGATACTATCAAATATTACTAACTAGGTGTAAGACATGCGGTAGAATAGCGTACTTTACGTATATTAAGTGCCCTTACTGCGGGTCAGGTGATGTTGAGTTAGTAAGGTCGAGTGGCAGGGGTGTTGTAGAGGAATACACCATAAGTTACTATAGGATCGAAGGGGCTGAGGAATACCTGCCGAGAATAATAGCATTAATTAAACTAAGTGAAGGAGTTAAGGTTACTGGTGAGCTAGTTGACGTCGACCCGTCAGAGGTTAGTGAGGGTATGGAAGTAGAGGCAGTGCTGAGGATTCTATCAAGTGATGACCCGCATGGACTAATATACTATGGACTTAAATTCACACCCATCATTAAGGGTAGTTAGAAGTGAATAAAACAATTTAAACTTACTTACACGACAAACAAAAATATTATCTGATGTTCTTTATTGTAACGGGTGCATATACCCTGATAAATTACCAAGAGTTCCTAGCTCAGAGAACTGAATTAATGAGAGCATCGGAAATAAGAGAGATCCTTAAAATAACTGAAGGTAAGAAGATCATTAGCTTAGCCGGAGGGCTTCCAGACCCTCAGGTCTTTCCTAAAAGTGAATTAGCTGAGGTGACTAGAGAAATAATTAAAGAGAAGGGTGATAGAGCGCTTCAGTATTCGCCAACGAAGGGAGTAGCTGACCTACGTGATGCCTTACTAAATTACATGAAGAAGCACGGCATTTCTGTTGGTAGTAATGACGACATCATTATAACTACAGGTTCACAGCAGGCTCTGGACATCATCGGCAGGGTACTAATTAACCCTCAAGATGTAGTCGTCGTTGAATTACCTACCTACTTAGCGGCTCTAAATGCGTTTAGACTTTATAGGCCCTCGCTGGTTGGGGTACCAATAGACGACGATGGAATGAAAACTGATGTTCTTGAGGAGAAGGTCAGGAAATTAGCTGGAGAAGGTAAGAAAGTGAAACTGATCTACACGATACCTGTTGCCCATAACCCAGCCGGAGTTACTTTAAGTATAGAGCGTAAAAAACACTTGCTGGAGATAGCCTCAGAACATGACATATTAGTGATTGAGGACGACCCTTACTCACACTTTGTGTATGAAGAGAATGTAGATGTCACACCACTTAAGACTCTGGACAGTGAAGGCAGGGTAGTATACCTCAGTACCCTGAGTAAAATATTAGCACCGGGATTGAGAATAGGGTGGATCGCAGGCAATAAGGAGCTGGTAGAGGCATTTGAAAGAGCTAAACAGAGCTTAGATCTGCACACGTCAACATTGTGCCAATACGTAGCGGCTGAGGCCATTAAGAGGGGTCTCGTAGATAGGACTGTTGAGAAAGCCAAAGTCGTATATAGAGAAAAAAGGAATGTAATGCTTTCATCTCTAGATAAATACATGGTAAAAGGTGCGTGGTGGTCTAAACCCATAGGCGGACTCTTCCTAATGCTCCGACTACCTAGTGATAAAGTAGACACCAAGGAACTCCTGCCTGAGGCCGTACAGTCCGGCGTAGCATACGTGCCTGGAGCAGCTTTTTATGCCGATGGCTCAGGCAGGAACACTATGAGGCTTAACTTCAGTTTCCCCAAGCCTGAAGAGATAGAGGCAGGAATTAGAATCCTGTCTGAATTAATAAGGAAGAAGCTGAGCTAGAAGTACATAAGGTGAAATTATTATTTTTATGACTCTTTTTCCATTGTATACACTATGCGGCCGTAGTACCTAACTAGCACGGGTATTTCATCCAGGTGCTTCAATATAGCGTAAGCATTTTTCCTCAGCTTGTCAGGTATTTCACTAAGGGCAGTCTTCCCCACCGCTATATTCCCTAGTTGGGGTCTTACTACGTGGAAATTCCGTGGGAAGCCAGAGTAGCTCAGAAGCACTTTAGGCTGCGTGGGCGGAAAGACCAGAACTCCATCCTCATTAAGAACTTTTAATACCTGAAGGGTTGAATAGATGCTCAATGGCTCAACAACTACAACATCATATTTATTAGCTACATTATCAAGCATCATTACATCAACACCCAGTGAAGCTATATCGTCATATAGTGCTCTCTCAATACATGCAACAGTAACTTCACACTCATTCTTTAAGTAGCGAGCTGTTACGTATCCGCTGAACCCGCACCCAACAACAAGTGTTCTCTTACCTCTAGCAACCTGTAGTATGTCATCTAAGAAAGAAAATTCAATCCATAAGGGAAGCTCTGGCCTTAAGTCATTCTTACTCACCTTCACCAAGCATTCCTTAGGGAGCGCAGCATATTCAGCTAGTAGGCCGTCATAGTCTATGCCAACAATACCGTCCCTACAGTACGGTATGACCGCATACACTTCACCTGGTCTAATATCGTCTGCTTCGACACCCGACTCGATCACTCTGATCACACCTAGGCTACCAGCAACCCTATTAGGCTCTATCGGATGTAGTCCAAGCATTATAGACCTATCTATCGGACCGAACATTCCATAGAGAACTTTTCCTAGAACCCAGTTCTTAGGTACAGGAGGGACTGGTACCTCTTTGGGCGTTACGTTTTGCTCCCAAACAAGAGCCCTCACAAATCTCCCTAGATACTATATTAGCTCTCTGATAAAATACTTAAAGTGGGTATTTCAGGTGTGGAAGAAGAAAGGCCTATGCTGGCTACAGGGAAGATAGTACAGGATTACAGACCGCTAATTAAGTACTTAGAGTTAATCAGTGAAGATGAGAGAGCTAAGGTCTTACCCAAGAGCTCGGATATCGAGATGGTGCGCGCACTCGTCGAGCAGGGTTATGTAGTACTGGAGGAGATACTCGGTCAGATTATTCAAGTTGTAAAGGACAGGTTTGACCCGACTCTATCATGTAGGGTTGTTGAAGAAGTACTAGGGCTTGAACTCGAAGAGAATGAAGCAGTTAATTACTTAGCAAAGCTATTGGCAGGATGGATAATTGAAATTGCTGAACGGTTGGGGGTCATTAACCTTAAGGCAGGTTGGTGAAGCAGTACTTCGGCAATAGATCTACCTGATTTTGAGGCAGGTCTGCAATTCGTACTTAATATAAGGTTAACTAAATCTTAACTATGCCGGAAGCCACCATCGCTTTGAGCAGATTAAGAGATACCTCGCTACTTATGTTGCTTAGTTGCTCACCATTAAGTATAACCTTTATCTCTCTTACTGAACCTCCTCGTTTAATTATCATGAACTTTAACTTGTTGTCGGAAAGTATCTTAGTTAGCTCCTCTCCACTAATTACTCCTGTACTTAACCCATGACTCAGAAGTACTAGAGCTCGTTCCATTCCCTCCCGACACAGGGGCTCCTTCAATGCTTTAGAAATAAAGGTATGGAGAAAACTCCTGCTTACAGTGGGCAACTTACTTACAAGGTCACCTAGTACGACTACATCAATACATTCTAGTCCCTCCATTAAGCTACCTAAAACCTCCTCAGGCACCTCATATCCGTTTCTAATTATAAAATCCATGACCTTACGCTTCCCCACAAGGAGTTCAACAGCCTTCAAAAGTATTTCCCTGTATGTCTTCGGCAAGTCATTAAGTAACTTAATTACGGCATCCAGGGTTTTGTCGGGTGACTTGCTCACCGACATTCCAATAACATTCATTAAAGAGAGCATGTTTTTTGTTCTGCTAACATAAAATACAGCTCTCCTAATCATCATGTACAGAGTCTTCGGGTTCCTACTGGCATACTCAGTGCACTTACTAAGCTTATTTAAGTCGCTAAATACTTCATCGGACACGCACTTTCTACTCCTAAATAAGTTTAGCATTAGCCCACCATTGCAGTACTCCACGTATGTTTACTTTAAAAAACGGAGTCACATCAGTGTGAAATACCGCATAAGTACCTCTTAGGCATCTTAGAGTAACATCAGCGAGCGTGCCCGGGAATTATTTGAAGGAATGCTGATGCCTCACGTTCGATAACGTCCTCAAGTCCTAAAACAACTTTACTCCATGGGAACTCGTAATTTAAGCTCTTGTACTTAAAAACATATGAGAAGTCGTAGTCAACTTCCCTAATTACTGTTTTGAGAGATGCTAATCTCCCGCCTTTCAGTGCCCACGCTATCAGTAACTTACTAATGTCCCTGCCAGCAAGTCCTATAAGTGCCTGTGCGAATGCCCACCTCCAGCCGTAAACATTAACTCTAACCCCTAGTGGATTCAGCGTGTTTCTTAAGAAGGTAATTTTTTGTTCGTACCCACTCTTACTAATTAACGGGAAGTACTGGAACGGTGTATGCGCCTTCGGTATTAGTGGATTAATAGTCACTCTGATCTGCTCCCTCCTAGCCGGTCTGGCATGTGATATTATGTTGCGTATGAATTCAACTATTTTCTCTTCGGGACGTTCCTCACCTGGTATGCCAAGCATAAAGTACAGTTTAAGGTTGAGCTTCTTCTCTATAACGTATGTGCAAAGATCCAAAAGATCTTCTAGTTTGAAACACTTATGAAGCCTGCATGACAGTTCTGGGCAAGGTGTTTCAGGTGCTACTGTCACTGTTCTCTGACCTCCTAAGGCGATCAGGTCTACCTTTTTTCTACTCAATGTATCGAATCTTATTGACGGGAGAGAAAAACCGTAATTATTGCTATGAAGCCACTCAAGCAACTCAACCGAATTAGGGTGGTCGAAGAAAGAAAGCGAGTAAAGCACGGTCCTGCGTACTCTAAGATTTGATGTACCCTCTTCAATAAGTCTCTTTAACTTACCCATACTCCTATGGCGAGGTGGGTGAGAAATATAGGACTCCAAGCAGAATGGGCACAGCCACTTACACCCTCTCGAGGACTCTACGTAAAACCCATCACCATATACTGGCTGAATAGTTTCCGACCTTATCTGATATGTGGGAAAGAATGCATCGTCTAAATTGCCTATAATGGATTTTCTTACGACATCGCCTCCCCCGTTCCCTAGGTATATACCATCCCTGATATTACTAAGGTTCATTAGCACACATTGTTTATCGCCATTACACGCCTCAATAATATCAGTTAGTGTCCTAAGGAAAGCCTCACCGTCCCCGATGAAGACAGCGTCTACTAAGTCAATTACGGGTTCCGGATTAGCCATGAGTGCAGGCCCGCCAGCTATTAATATGGGTCCTTTGATGCGCTTCTTTTTAAGAGGATTAATTCTATTGTCAATTAAGAATTTTATGAAGTTGATTATGTCGAGCTCGAAAGCCACAGTAACTAGTGCTATATCGAACCTGCTAAGAGGTAGCCCCGTCACAGCCCCTTCATATACGTTATCAAATGTGAATCTGTCTACCAGTACCTTGTTGACGTCCAGTCTATTGTATATGTAGTAGTAGGCTATGTGGGTGAATAGGTTCGTTATTGATGCCTGGTATGTACTCGGGTGGACTAAAGCCACCTTAACTACAGGGCGTGTTCTCCCCGGAATAAATACGTTATACTCGTTAAATCGTCCTACACCACCCAAGTAATGCCCCTAAGTCTTAGGTTGTAGGCACCAGTAGTATTAAACTTGACTATGTCTCCTGACTTTAAGCACTATCTGCTCAACAATGCTATTAACAACGTCCCTGTGTCTCCTCCTTATATGGTGCTCAACATTCTCGCTCTTTAGGTGGGCATCGCAAAGCAGACATATGTACGTATTACCTATTCTCAAAATTATTGGATCAATGCCTAAGATGTAGGGAAGCACAGCCTTAACTACAGCAGTAGCTGCTGCGTGAGACCTTGCCTTATCAATTATTCTTTGGATGTAACCCCTTACCCTGAACTTCGATATCTTGTACTTGTACCCTATCGTGCTTGGTGAGAGCCCATCAATTAGGTACTCCTTGATAGCAAGTATTGTCAGTGTGTCGCCAGCGAGTTTCTTGATCACTAAGTATTTAGTAATTGCTGTGACAGCATCCTCCATAAGTAGTCCCTAACTAAAGTGTTGGGTGGGTCAAATACTTAAAAAAGTAAGGACATATTTGACCACTAGTGTATGAAGAGGGTGTGTTGCACTTACTACTTAGATATGACTATGAATTTTAGGCTTGTTCAGGCTTTCTACTTTTAGACATGATAAGCACCTCGCAGTTATTGAATGTTGTCTTAATTCTCACGTGGACTGACCTATACCTATAGCAAAGCACCGCAACGTAGGTATAGTTAGTTCTCTAAGGAAATGACATTACTGAAATAAGTGGGTAAATTAAGGCACTTTATTAAAGATATGGTTCAGCTGGAAAGCACATTCTTTCGTTAAAATTAAATAGTATTGCTACGATATTTGTGAGGGGATGATGTGAGACTCATGTTAGAGCCGAAGAACACTAAAGACACCACGGTAATTTCAGTTAAGTTGGACATGCTCATTGTAAATAAAATAGAATTTCTTGTTAGGAAAGGGTACTTCAAAAGTAAAAGTGACTTTATTCGGCAAGCAGTTATGATTAAGCTCGCGAGAGATGGGTACCTGCCTGAAAGCGCTCTTAAGGTATTTGGGATTAGGGACTCAGGCGGTGCTTAGATTAGATGTCACTCTTCTGGGAGCCTAGGTGGGTCAGGGTTAAGGTTAGTTATGAAGGTGTAACGATAATTACCTGTCAAGACCTAGTTAGTAAGTTATACATTTGTCCATTATGCACAGATATAGATAGAATATGTCCTGAGGGGCGTGAAACTAATATCTTAGTTGACAACATGGTTGCCTTCTTTAGTGTTGGGGATTTAATAAATCACCTGAGAACTCACGCCCACACACAGGCATTAAGACGTAAATTAATAAGTTTGAAGACAGAAGAACATGAAAAGGAGGAGGGTTAGTGAAGAAGAGGGTATTTCTTGGCGAGTCATTCACAAACCTGCTGTGTTGTACGCTGAGCGAATTATGTGAAGGTGACTTAATTGTTGATGTATGGAGAGGAGGGAGCTTACTCAATGGCTGGAACATCACGTTGTCTGGCGAATTAATATGTTTAGATAGAGTACCGCTTTTATGCAGGAGTGCCCGCCTCATAGAAAGCCTTGGCGGAGAGTCGGAAAGTATTGATGTCAGTGTGAACTTCATGGGTACTGAAGAAGGTTACAGGAGTAAGGTAACTTTAGAAGGCAAAGTAGTAATTCAACATGACTGGCTAATGGAGTACTCGGAAAGCAAGTACTCCGTTAAGGGAGGTTGGTGTAAGATGTATAGAAGCCTGAAAAGACGTGCGAATATCTCAAGGATCTACGGTGAGGTCCAGAAAGTACTTCCTGATGACAGGACGTTAATAATTAAGAATTCTAAAATAACCTATAGCAAGATACTTAATACTCTCCCATTGCCTTATGTGCTACGCAGGCTGACCAACAGCGATCTTAGTAAATATGCAGAAATTTTTAAGTACGTTTCATTTTATATTGTAACATTAATTATAAGGGAGGCGTTAGATTATTTGAAGTTAACATACGTAGGGAGAAAAGGCTTCTCTCTATCTGCAGTAGTTGAAGTACCAGGGAGGTACTTACTCAGCCGTGGCGATGGATATAAAGTACTTTACAGTTTCGTACCTGTGACTTTTAATTATTTGCGTGCTGAATTGTATCAGAAGGTAATGTCTGAACTAAGGAAGTTGAAGATCATTAAGTCCGATAATATTGTAGTTGCCGAAAGATCCTACTTTGAAAGGTATGGTCTATTAGGTGTAATTAAATCCGATTGCATAGAGCATATAAGTAAAGAACTCCGTAAGTTTGAGATTTACCTGAGTGGCAGACTAGGGTCATGGAGTGAAAAATCTATTTTAGATATTCTGGCTAGTGTGAAAGATGTGAAAGCGTTATAGTAGTGTCGGTAATTAATTCACTTAAGTAACTGCTACGGCGTCGCTCAGTGGGTCCTTGTCATTAAAGGTAATGCCTATGGCTACTGACTCCTTTTGCACTTCTTCTCTGATCATTGACGATGATAAAATAAGGTCTATGAACTCACGTACAGACAGCCTCCTGTTTATTATATATTCAACGTTATTTACGACAACAACAGTCCTCAGCGACCTCGGGTTATAGTACGGTATGACGTAAACTTCAATACCGTAGTTCTTAAATATAGATTGTGCAGCCTGCCACGCAGTCTTAAGTATCTCTTCACTTAACTCACTATTATTTACTATTACAAGGACATCAATACTCACAAGCCCACCTATTAAGGTCATGCCATACTTAATTTATTTTAAGACTTACGTCAAATGACTAAAGGGTAGGACTTAATGATATGGTTTTCATATCTTATGACGCCGCTAGGACCTAATTTAAGGATTAAAGGACGTGCTATTTTAGATATAGGTGAGGTAGATAAGCGCCTTAAGAATCTTGCCTCCTTATTTCCCTTAAAATTTGAGAGCTATAAGCGGGTAAGTATTGATGAATTAATGTTGCTAACTAACATAGATCCTGATGTAGCAGACCTGGCTAAGCTAGGTATTAAGCACTACGTGATACTTTCTTATCCTGATTCCCCCTAGAGGACAGTTTTGCGACAGTTTAGAATGCTCTGTGAGGAGCCATATCTGCATGGAATTTGAAATACTGCTTACATTATCCGTAAGGTCGTTTCTAGTTTACCAGTAATAAGCTACTAAACAGTTTCTTGAAATAAACAGCACGCACTATTAGCACTAGATTAACCATACTACATTAAGGCAGATAGTAGAGACTGTTTTATTTAATATACGCTTGGGATTGGCAGAAAGTTGAAAAGACCACATAGTACAAGCAAGGTGCTTTGGTCTGCTGCCTCAACTTAATTAGGTCACTAAAGTATGTGTTAGTGGTGAGAACATGAGTAGGAGGAGAAGGAAGTCTATTTTTGATATATTTGATGATCTTTTTAGAGAGATAGAGGAGGAGTTTCGCGAGTTTTTCAGTGAAGCAGAGAGGGTGAGAGAGATTAAGGGTTTTGAGGAAGGTTTCAGGGAGGTTAGGGGGCCATTTATCTACGGATTTAGAATAACGATTGGTCCAGATGGAAGACCTAAGGTTGAGGAATTCGGTAACATTAGGAGGGCTGGTGTAAGGCCTAAGATAAGTGAGGAGATAGAGCCCTTGGTTGATGTGCTTGATGAAGGCGATAAGATTAGGGTAATAGCCGAAATGCCTGGTGTCGAGAAAAACAAGATCAGCTTGAAGGCGGTTGACAGGAAGCTGGTGATCAAAGCGAGTAATCACAAGAAGTATTACAAAGAAATAGAGCTCCCCGATGAGGTAGACATTCAGAAGGCGAGAGCCAGTTACAGGAACGGTGTACTTGAGATAATACTAGAAAAGAAAAGTAAGGAGAAGAAAGAGTTCGAAATAAAGATCGAGTAGCGAAGTAGTAGCATGACCTGGCAAACCTACCTGAGCTCCTCCTCTACTACCTCTACATCTTTACCCTTAATTCCACTTCTTCCATAATAGTCCTCAATAATTAAGGTAAACTGCTTCTTACCTTCTGCAGCATCCATGATCTCTCTGACTTTACCGTGGCACTTGCTATCCTCCTCAAAGCATTCTGCCGGAACATGCTCCAGCACCCGGTGAAGGATCCCTTCGACAGTTGTTATGTATCCAGGAGCCGCAGGGCCTGGTGCTACTTCTATTCCTAGCTCAGGTATCCTTAAAAGAGCTGTTGAAGACTTAAGTACTAAAGCATTTAATTCTTTTTCACTCTTTACCTTCAGGATGATGCGCTTGGGTTTTCCGACATCTGCTACTGAGACATCCGTTCTCCTAAAACCACACTTACTGCAGACACCAGTTTCTATCAGTATGTTCCTGAAAAACGGGACCTCATAAATGTATATGGTGACTTTGAATTTCTTTTCACCACAGTTAAGACACTCGATAACTTCTTCTCCAAGCAGTACTAGCTTAGGCATCATACATAACCAATATTCATTAAAAATCTCGGGGCTATTATAGGATTTAGTGAAGTATATGGACATAACTAGTATTGTTGAGTTACTGAAGAATACCTTAGCAGCTCCCTTGGGGATTTTTATTATAAGTGCGTTATCCAACGCCATACCATTTGTTAGTATACCGTACTTGGGGATAGTAGCTGGGTATGCGGCAATATATCAAGAGCTGGCAGACAAACTTGTACTTGTGCTTTGTTCGGCTGCTGGAGCTACGTTCGGTAAGTCCATAATATATCTCATCGGCAGAGCCTTCAGTGTAAAGTTGAGTGAGGTAAGTAGAAGGAACATTGAACTCTTTAAGAAGGTTGCGAGGAAATCTTTGTTTTTGGCTATTGTTGCATTCGCTGCTACGCCGCTACCTGACGACATTCTCTATATACCTTTAGGTATTGTGAGATATCCTCTAATGATGTACTTTACAGCTATACTTATAGGTAAGACGGTGCTTACTGCTGTGGTGATAATATACGCTTCAGGTCTCATAGAGCTGATGCGGGTTAATATCGCTTTGATACCGGTTTTAATAGCTATTACAGCGCTCCTAACATACATAATACTGAAGGTGGACTGGGCAAGAGTAGTTGAGACAACCTATGATAGAGGCATTGTAAAAGGAATTGAAGAATTCTTAAGTGAGCTCAATAAGGTTCTGGCAAAGCTGATTTACCGTACAAATCGGAAATAACTTCGGAAACCTTCTGGTATGCCCTGCTGATTTCAGACCGCAATACAGTAGGTTTTCCATCCCTGACAATTAATTTACCTCCTGCATAGAGCTCCTTAAGCCTCAGTTCGCCCTCTGCCAAAGCACTCATGAATTCACATATGAAAAACTGTGTTAATAGTGAGTACGGTTTACTCTTAACTAAGTAACCTAACTTATCACCGACATCCCAGACAGCTACGTCAGCTGGTTCGCCGACACTCAAAGAGCCACTGCCGAATCCCATAGACCTATAAGGTGCTGATGTAACCATGTAAAGTACGTCAAAGTAATCAGTACACTCTAATTTCTGGGCATAGAGGAAAGTCCTTAACTCATCCAGGGCATTGTATGTTGGTGCTACATCAACGCCCAGTGCAATATCAACTCCTGTACTTCTGTAATTTTTCACATCAATTAATCCACTACCTAAGAGTATGTTAGACCTAGGTGAGTGAGCGATCACTACTGGCTTCCAGACTAAGTAGTTTGACCCGTCCAGGAGCCAAATTCCATGGGCTAATATGGTATCCACAGCGCCTAGCCCTACGTGCTCAAGGAAGTCACGGATACTCAGGCCAAAATACTTCGTTAAGTATGCGCTGTCAGCATAGACTTCACCAACATGCATGTGTAAACCAAGGCGTAACTCAATAGCTAGCTCAGTAATGTACTTCACCTGATCAGGAGTTAACAGCCTCGGCGTGCAAGGACCGAGCCTAACCGTGAAATCTGGTTTGTCGCGAAGACTTCGCGCTAATTTTAAATTCTCATTAATAGACTCCTCGAAACTATCATAGACACCTCCATTCATTATGGGTGTGCACAGGTCACCTTTAATACCTGCCTCCTCAATAGCTCTCGCAACATATTCCTCATTAAAATGCATGTCAGCTACGGCAGTAACACCGCTGCTGACGAGCTCATCAAGAGCTAACACTGCTGAGTAGTAACTTAATTCAGGCTCCTGCCTGAGAATTCTCTCCCAAGGCCAAGCGAAATTAAGTACCCAAGAATCTAAGTCACCGCCGTAGGTAATGGAGTGCCTGATAGGGTACAGGGCAAGGTGTGTGTGAAGGGATGCGAGCCCGTGAGTTATAGCAGTTGGTTTATCTTCTAAGCTTCCGGACTCAAAGGAAAGTGAGATTATTTTACTGCCTTTGATCTTCAGGCAAGCATTTGTTAACACCAGGTACGGGTTAATAACTACTACAGAACTGCAGATCTCCATACGATCACGTGCTGGGGTCGTACTTATACACAGACACAACAATGTATAGATTACCTGTAGGCAGCGGTATTGCCTCACTTACAGCTATGTACGCAGGTTTAAAGTAGTACATTCTAGGTCTCGGCAGTATTGGTGGTGCACTAGGATTGAAGTAGTAGAACGATGGGATAATGCCCTTATCACCCCATACTACGTATGCTGTATTCAATATGATCTTAAAGAGCGTCGTATTCTGTAGCTTCGTGTCTGTCCAGTTTGGCAATACCACACTCACACGATAGTTCCTATCTACATATACGTACGTAGGTGGTTTTCTTCCAGCAACTCTATATATTGCTACGATACCCTTAGCTGCGTCAGCCCCTATGACGTACCTACCCAAAACTATAGGCCCTGGGCAAACAATCATGAATCCTCCAGGCCTGTATTGGACTAAGTAGGCTTCATAAACGGCTATGTATAGTTTTGAAGGGTCAATTCTGAACTTACTAGTGAATATCTGTAATGCTTCATCCTCGGTGCCTGTTAGGGCTTTCGCCAGCAACTCTATCTGCGTAGCATTAAGTGTCGCCCCGTCAGCCACACTCGCTCGCTCACCTATAACCGATATCCAGTACCCATAGTCCCACCATGAAACTATGACCGCATCCTTAGGGGTATTATTTTTAATCCAATTAAGAGCGTCCAGCCAAGCAGGTATGTTTGTCCCTAATCCAACACCTGACTCTATGATTGTAGGAATGGTACCTCTATAGTTTTCCGCCCACACGACTACGCCCTGAGCTACTATAGCTATTGCGAAGGCCGAGAGTATTGCAAGTGCTATAGCTCTTGAGAACCACGACCCCCTACCCCTTCTGAAATACGTAGATAACAGGAAGAATGGGAAGGCAGCAGCTGTAATTGCTACTACGTAGTTTGTGTACGGAAAGAAGTAAGCTACATTCACGGTCGCAAAGATGGAGAGAACGAAGAGTACGGCAACGAATAATTCTGCTATATTCTTCTTTGTTACTGCTCTATAGGCTAGATATATAAGCATAGGTATAGCTACGACTACTGCGGCACCCTCCTGAGTTATGAATGATGACGCGCTGGCTTTCTGATACTCCTGCACGGTCTCAACTAAAACGTGAGTTAGCTTCCCCAACCCTATGGCTGCGAGGGCTTTCCCTGCAACAGCGATTTTACCAGTTACCAGCGCGTATGCTCCTGTAAGTACAATAAGTACAAGGATAGATAGGTAAATTAACTTGTACTTCCTAAGCAGTGGAAACGACATCACTAAGTTCTTAGCAGAAGCGAGCTTCTGCAGAGCGTAACCTATGAAGAACAAGGCGAAAATGCCTGGAATAACTAAGCCCGCACTCCGCAGTATATAGTTATAACCATTATAAAACGGAGTCACACATATAGCAGCTGTTAACGGTACGAGCTCTAACACCATCAAGTATAGGTCATGTACGGTTAGCTTCCTTATCAGCGGCAGCAGAGCTATTTGAACAGCTATAGCAGCAAGAACTAAATTAAACCCTGCCCACGACATGGCGGCAAAAGCTAAGAATATACCTGATACTGCGGCACTGACGAAGTCAACTCTTTTCCAGGCCCTTATATGAAAGTAAATCGCGGGGAATAAGAATCCCATACCTATGGAGTACTTAACGGTGAATCCAGCGACATGCCTACTGACGAACATTAGAGATGCAGCTACTGTAGAGAATGCAGCAGGTATATCACCCCACAGTTCCCTAACTGCGAAGTAAACGCCCAGTGCCGTCATTATGAAGAATACTATTGGAAGATAAACCATCCAATCATACAGCGTCAGGGAGGAGTTGAATAGTCTGGCAACTTCATATGTCAGGATGGAGAAGTAAGGTAGCATGGGGAGTGATGAGTGCGTGAAGTCCCTGCCCCACGGATACCAGAATAAGTGCGTAACGTCATTAAATCTTCTCAAGTAGTTGAAGTACCCCAGCCCATTTCGATATAGCTGACTTGCTATCCAGTACTCTGAGTATGGGTCGAGCTCGAATAGTGTAGGACCATAGCCAAGTTTCTCTGCATTCCATACGGGGTAGAGCCTGAGGTATGAACCGACTGCTAAGGACATTATTAGTACAGTCAGTGAGAACACTACCCTCCAGTACTTCTTCAACCAGGACAGAAACCCACCTGAAATTACTCTAGACACGGTACCAGCCCTAAAGGTTAGTGAAATAATTCGATTTAAGTTTTTAAGTATATTATTCTTTCATCACTGAACATCTTTACGGAGAGCGCCAGGAGTGCTACTGACTCAGCCAGGGCTATGCCCAAGTGCATTAAGGCCCTAATAGGGGCTCCTAACACAATATCACGTATCATTATGACAACATGGGTGTATGGGAGCACGTAGAGGGGGTACTTAATTGAGGGCTGGAGATTTGGTATGTCGACGTAGAGACATATGAAGAATATTATTGATGCAATGCTAATTATTGCTAGTGACACGGCTTGGGAGGACCTGTAGCTCCCAGCCCTGATCATTGCAGGAAGTACTAGGGCGAGTGAGGCAAGAATGGAGACATATACACCCACTATGTGAATAGCTACTAGGTCTGCAGTCAGATAAGCTAGTACGTTAACGCCGTAAGCTAGGGATGGGAGGACGAAGAACAGTATTAATCCTACAGCATCACTCACACCAGCCATAAGACCTACCAGTGAAGTAGATAGCACTTTCCCTAAGAGAAGGGCCTGCCTAGGTAGAGGGGTCGCTAGCACTGCCTCAAAAGTTTTCCTCTCTTTCTCACCTATGATGGAATCAGTGATATATGCTATGGATGGCGTAGTAACGAAAATTAAACTGAAAGCCACGATCCTAGCCAAGTATGTCCTGAATTCCTCCGCAGGTGATGCAGCGACTCCGCCCGGGCCGACAATTCCAACAACCACTTTTATTGGGGAAAGGACGGATTCAACATCAACTTTTAAGCCACTCTTGCCTGCAAGATATAGGGTCTTTATCTGCGATACATACTTAGAGTAGGAAGACAGCTCATTCTGAACTATCCTGTCAGCATCATAGGCTTTCACGGATCCTACAGTTCTAATAATTTTTACGTAAGCTAACCTAGTAAGACTAGTTAGGTTTACTACAAATCCTTTCGGTACTACGACTTTCAGGTCAAAGTACACACCTTTTAATTCCTGAACATTTGTAGCTACCCTGACAACAAAATTATTAGCTTTCAAGGCGGTGACCACCTTGGATATCAGGTCATGGCTACTTACATTATGGCCTCCCAGTAGTGCCCAGGAGCGGTCTTCGTCTATGATGACAACTACACCCTGCTGGTACTGTTGGAGGTAAAGTGATGAGAGCCCCATTAATGGCATGATGAGGAGGGGTAGTACGGCAATAACGAGTAGTGTTCTGAGATCCCTAATCATGGACTTTAACTCCTTCCACATCACAGGGTATAACTTACTCACTATAGTCACCAACCAACTTGATGAATGCTTCCTCTAAGTTAGTTGCATTAGTGTACTTAACTAAATTACTAGGTGAGTCAGTAGCGATTATGCGTCCTTCATGAATTAGAGCTACTCTATCGCATAGGTACTGCACTTCAAGCATGTTGTGGGAAGATATTATTATGGTGGTCTTCATGTTCTTTGCGAAGTCCCTAATCATTTCCCTAATGCGTACAGCGGAGAATACGTCCAGACCTGATGTAGGTTCATCAAGTATTACCAGTTTAGACCTAGCCATAAGTGTCCGGGCTACAGCTATTCTTCTCGCCATACCTTTACTGTATTCACCTGCCCTCCTCCTTAGTACGTTACTGCTTAAGCCAGCAATCCTAGCTCCCTCCTCAGCCAGCCTGTGTGCATTTTCTTTGCTTTCAGCATATATCATTGCGAAGTATAGGAGGTTCTCCCATCCAGTAAGTCTGTGGTAGAGGCTTGCATCCTCAGGTAGATATGATATTAGCTTTCTTACTTCCTTTCTATTTTTAGGTAGCTCGTACCCCAAGACATTGACATATCCCTCATCATGCCTAACCAATGTAGCAATTATTCGCAGCGTAGTTGTCTTGCCAGCGCCATTAGGGCCTATAAGTCCGAACACCTCTCCCTCTAGTACTTTCAGTGTTACACCTTTCAGTGCAGTAACTTTTCCAAATCTTTTCTTAACATTACGTAACTCTACTGTGTACTTCACCCTCTGTTCCTCACAAGCAGGAGTGAGGAAAAGGTTAATAACCCTAAGGTAATACTGAGCAACTACTAATTTCGGAATAAAAATCTCCAAGAAAATTGAGGCATCACCTTAAATTCTCACGTACTTACGATCGTTAGGTAGCGTTAGGATGGTGACTTTTCTAGAATCTGTAATTCATGAAGTTCTGATGAAGTACGGGGAACGAGCGCTTTACGTCCTGAAAGCTGCCGTTGAGGTGACGGAAGAGAATAGTGCCATGGGTAAGAGAACACCGGGTGATTTCGATAGTAAGGGGCTTATAAGGAAATTGAGGGAGTGGGGAATCACGTATAACCCGAGTCAGCTACTGAGGCTAATGGAGCGTGACTACGGGATAATTGAGACTGTGTATAAATCTGCCACACAGAAATGGTGGAGATTTACGGATATTACTGCAGTGAAGGATGTAATTAGGACTTACGAAGGAGGAGATGATGAAATTATTGACGACCCAGAGCATTACGTACTTAATCTCCAAATAGAAGTAATTGATGTAGATAGACTATTGAATGAAGTTAAGGAAATGTACTCTAAAGGTAAGCTATCAGGAACCGAGAAGAACAGGATAAAGCAGATAGTAGTTGAGGAATTACCGACCGTAGCTAAGGTAATGAAAGAAGCACAAAGATATGAGGGAAGGTACAGGGACTTCATAAGAAAATGCAGCTTTCTAATGAAACTAATCAGTGAGTTACTGCGGAGAATTAAAATGGGTTCAATGCCTTCTGCATCGAAGAGTGTGCTCGGGGAAGAAAGCATAGGGCTTGAGCCAACAGGTCGGTAATTCAAGCCCCTAAGATTTAGATTTCTGTTGATTAATGTTTGACAGTTCACTTAAGTAGCGAACAGAATATTGTAAGTGATGTCACAGTTTGCGAGGGATAAGAGTTGAGAGTAGGTATAGTCGGGGGTGGTGCCGTAGGCACGCTGCTGGCATACGCGCTCAACTTAAGTGGCATTAAACCATTCATTATTTACAGAAGTAGGGACAAGAAATCTAGGAGGTCCCGGGAAGGGCTGAAACTCCAGGTGGCTTCCTCAGGCGGCAGTGTAGTGCACCAAGTCAATGCTTACCACATCACCTATGATGAACTGCCTGATAACTTTCTAGACCTCTTACTTATAGCTACTAAGGCCTACGATTTTAGGGAAGCCCTACTAAGTATTGTACCTGCACTGAGTAAGGATGCGGTCGCGATATCATGTCAGAATGGGTTGTGGTCCCTGGAATTATTAGAGAAGGTACTGGGAAAGGAGAAGTCTGCAGCACTAATCCTTAATGCAGGTGTGTATGAGGTAAATGAAGTAACATACTCTCTGGCTGGATGTGGAAGTAGTTACTTAGGGCAGCACTGCAGACCACAGCCTTGGCTTATGAAAACAGCTGAAATTCTCCACTTTCTAAACATTAGGGTTGTTGATGACGTGGAGGGGTATAGATGGCTAAAATTAATAGTTAATTCTGCAATAAATCCTCTTACTGCTATTTTAAGAGCTAAGAACTCAATAATTATAGATAATCCATTAGTGGGGAAGCTGGCAGCTAAAGTAGTTCTTGAGGGTTGGCTAGTGAGTAGGGAGGTGGGGGTCACACTACCGCGTAATCCCATAATTGAGTTAATAAATGTTGCAGCTGCAACTAGAGAGAACTATTCATCCATGTATCAGGACGTGATTAAAGGAAGACGTACTGAGATAGACTACATTAATGGAGCCATAGTCGAGATTGGGGAAAGATTAGGTGTTAACATCGTACTAAATAAGGTACTTACACTTCTAATTAAGTCGATAGAGAGTCGCGGGTAAATTCGGACATAACTAAGTATTTAAAGCAACAATAACTTGAATACCTCAGATCACTAATTAACCTTAGTGGTTAGTGTGGGAGAGAGGCAAGGGAAGCTATTACCGTATCATTTCATAAAGATGAAAAAGCAGGGTAAGAAGATAGTCATGATAACAGCGTATGATTACTTTCAAGCGCGGATAGCTGACGAGGTCGGCGTTGACGGCATATTGGTAGGTGACTCACTGGGTATGGTTGTAATGGGTTACAAGTCAACTTTGGCAGTTACTTTGGATGACATAGTACACCATACCAAGGCAGTACTTAATGCAGTCCCAAGAGCCCTAGTAGTAGCGGATATGCCGTTTATGAGCTATGAGGCAGGTAAGGATGAAGCCCTGAGAAACGCTGGTAGATTGATTAAGTTGGGTGCCGATGCCGTAAAACTTGAGGGCGGGATTGAGGTCGCTGATACCGTCAAGGCACTGGTTAGTTCTGGAATACCTGTAATGGGGCATATAGGTCTTAACCCGCAGAGGCACCTCGTGATGGGGGGTTATAGGTTAAGGGGTAAGTGTGCTAAGGATGCCGTAGAAGTTTTGGAGGATGCGGAAGCACTGGAGGAGGCAGGGGCGTTTGCTGTTATAATTGAATTTACTGCTGCCGAGGTCGCTGCCGAAGTAACTAAGAGACTGAAGATACCGACGATCTGCATAGGTTCAGGCCCTCACTGTGACGGGCAGATACTTGTGTTTCATGATGTAGTCGGCCTTAACCCGGAGCCCCCCATGTTCGTTAAGAAGTACGCACAAGCGTATGAGGACTTCAAGAACGCAATTTCTACATATAAGATTGAAGTGGAGAGCGGGAGCTTCCCAACTAAGGACAAGTATCATCGAATGAAGGAGGGTGAGTTACAGAAATTTAAGGAATTAATAAGTCATAGGAGGCGCAGGACATAGCTAGCAGATTAAGACTCCTTCAGACTCTGCAATTTTTAGTAGCCTCTGTGCAATGTGCCTAACGGCGTTCCTCAGTACCCTTTCATTATTATATGAGGTGAGTAGCTCCTTAAGCTCACTGCGGCTTCTGCCTTTCAGCTCCTTAGCCCTTTTAATCATTAGTGGCATTGCCCTCACAATATTGTCCACGATAGTTATACTGGCTGCCCTAGCTGTTCTCGAAAGCGGATTTAAATCAATCGCAACAACTATCTTACCCATCCTTCTAAGGGCCTCTGTCCGATCTCCATCTTCAAGCGGGACCAAAACCACGTCAGCCATAAGGATGCCTTTAGGACTAACTCTTCTCCTCTCACTGAATAACTCCGGAATTGATGCTGTAGCATCGTCGACCCCTAGGACATGAGTTGCCCCGCTCTCCATAAGTACTTCAGCAATTTTCCTGACTCTTTCTTCAGTTCTGTAGAATAGGTTAACCTCGATCTTAGCGCCTACGACATTAGCTAGCTCAACTACCTCTCTAGATGTTAAGGCAGCCACATTACCATTAACGGAGATTACTGGATGCCTGGCCAGGAGGAACGCCGCAACGGCTGCATCTATTGCTTCCCTAGCGAAGGGCTGTGTTTTCTCACCGATTAGGTAGTCAAAGCACTCGCCTCTACCGTGCGCTATAAGTCCTTGAGGGACTACGAATCCTTCCTTAAAACCCTCAATCAATTTCTCACGTATTAGCAGTGACTCGCGCCTAGGATGTGAAGCAGGGATTTCTGTATCTACTACCATATCTGCTACCGTGCTCTAATTACTATGACGGAACTTAAAAACGCCTTTTAGGTGATTACTTAGTAATAGATGTTAAGTCCACTAGGTGCTAGATTGAAGAGCTTCACTGTGCCGTATCTTCTAAGAATATAAGTTAACTCATCGGATATACTTGGATCATGCAGAACAACTAGTAAGGACTTCTTAATGAAGTACCCTAGAACGGAGCCATCGCTGATATAACGTCTGAGCCGCTCTTTTAGTTCGTTGTCAAGGTCCGGGGATAAAAATCCTACCGTTTTACTAAATTTATGTGACTTATCAATAAATGAATATAGGTTGTATTCCTTAATGAAGTCATTGTATGCGGACCACCCGGCCTTAACTATTTTGTCATGATAGTTTCTCAGCATTTGAGGTGTAAATAGCTTATGCCCGAGGTGGACTGTAGCTACTCTTAACTTCTCCCTAATTATTATGCAGTCAACCTCCCCTATGCCTGGCGGTCCAGGCTTCAACCTCACTGTGAGTCCTTTTCCGAGCACCTCAGCCATAACGTCCCCCAGCCCAGTCATGTTAAATACTTCAGCAAAATGTGCTGCCCTACCTGCTTGTATTATCGAGACGTAGCCATGTTTCTTCTTCAGTAGGAATATGGCGTACCCGAGAGCAAGAGCGGCACTTAAGCCATAGCCCTCACCTAATTCCACATTTGTCAGCATCTCGATCGTAATATTGGGTTCCACATTCAAGTACTTAGCAACAGCATCGACTATATTAGCCCCCTTGGTCAGTAGGCCACTACTTCTGTGTTGTCCGTGGCTGACCTCCTTGACGATGCAGTAAGGGGTTAGAGTAATGCCAGCCCCGAGGGATCCTGTTAGTAAGTAATCATTCTTTATTATAGGGACCCAAAATCCACTTACGTGTAGAGGCACCTTAACGATCATTTGCTCGTGACCCTATCTCTTATTATATCTAATATTCTTCTAGCGACTACGGACTTAGGTGACTTGGGTATGAATGTCTTGACACCCTTGTCGTCAACTACGTACACTTCATTAAATTCGGATGCGAAGCCTATGTCGTGTCTGCTGATGTCATTAGCCACAATGATATTGAAGCCTCTTTTCTTCAACTTCTCCTGTGCCAACTTAATTAGTTTGTTGATGTCTCCGAAAACTGTTTCAGCGGCAAATCCTATTATGAGACCGTTAAACACCTTCCGTAATTCACTAGATATCTTCGGAGTTGGCTTTAATATTAGCTCCAGCTCCTTACCGACCGACTTTATCTTCTCCTTAGAGGATACGCTAAAGGAGTAGTCAGCTGGCGCGCCTGCTAGTATGACGGCATCATAATTTCTTGATTCAACCTCATTCATTACCGCACTAAGCATCTCACTCGTAGTTGTTACCTTTACTCTCCTAACGTAATGTGGTACACTGATCGGGACAGGACCGTGTATTAGGGTTACTTCAGCTCCTCGAAAATAGGCTTCCCTAGCTATAGCTATACCCATTCTGCCGCTACTTGCGTTCGTTAGAAACCTAACAGGGTCTAGAAATTCTCGTGTGGGTCCTGCAGTAATTAAAATTTTGAAGCCTGTAAGGTCTCTGCCCCTTAAGGTGAGGGCTTCAGCAGCAGACACTATGTCCTCAATTAGAGGGAATTTTGCCTTATTCTCCTCGATTATTGGTGGTACTATGGCGCAGTTCCATTCCTTAACCTTACTGAGTGCTTCCTTTGCCTGCGGGGAATCCCACAGGTATTTATGCATTGCTGGAACTATGATTAGTGGCTTACCCATACCGGCAACAGTCACTGCTGTTAATGTAACGGATGTATCAGTTATTCCGTAGGCTATCTTAGCTATGGTGTTAAGTGTCGCTGGAGCTATAACCATGGAGCTACATATTCTTGAAAGAGCAATATGTCCTGTTTCTCCACCGAACTCAACAAGTACCTCATTACCTGTAGCCCACTCAAATAGTGTGGGTGATATCAGTTTTGTCGCGTCCCTACTCATTACTACATAAACTTCAGCACCTTTCCTCATTAATTCACGCACGACATCGACTGATCTGTATATGGCTGCTGATGAAGTCACACCAACGACTATTGTGATGCCTTTAAGTACTAATGAGTGCGTACCTATTATTTCACTACTTGGGTGATACTTCATCTTTTTCAAAACGTAACACCTGCTTCCGGGCTCGCTAATAAATTAAATTTAAACTCAAAATAAATAACCTTGCGGGTATTTAACGTGTGTGAAGCTACTATTAGGGAGGTAAGGGAGGAAGACCTTGACCAGGTGATAGAAATTAATCTTATCTCACTCAAGGAGCACTACCCGGTACAGTTTTGGAGAGATCACCTGCAGTTGTGGGGTAAGATATTTCTTGTAGCTGAGGTAGACTCGAGGATAGTGGGGTACGTTATGACGAGGATCGAGCGCGGTTTTAGCTTTCTAAGAAGATTTCTAAGGAAGCTTGGGCACGTAGTGAGTATTGCGGTACATCCTAATTACCGTAGGCGCGGAATAGGCTCTGCACTCATGGTGGAGGTGCTTAGGAGGATGAAGGACTTATATAATGTAGATGAGGCTTATCTTGAGGTCAGAGTGAGTAATATTCCAGCTATCAAATTATATGAAAAATTAGGCTTCAAGATAGTTAAAGTAATTAAGCACTATTACGCAGATGGTGAGGATGCGTATTTAATGGCTAGGGAGCTCTGATGCTTATGTATTCTTCTTTGCGTGTTCTAAACTACTTAACTTACCTAGTAGTAGTTCCTGCAATGATTTTGCATGCCCTAACTCAAGTACAGCGTAGTTTCCTTCATTAGCTGGTCCAGGATTAATTACTAGCGATTCCTCTATGTAGCAGATTCCTTTATTTCTTAAGTGGCCCGTTAGTACGATAGTGGGTTTTAACCTAACTATCAGGTTTCTTATAGTTCTTAAACCTGCTCTCAGACCTAGCGGCTCGATCAGGTCGAGGCAGCCTAGTGGTGGGTGATGAGTTACTAGGATGTCAATCTTCAAATTGTTTGAGGTGCTCAGTATCTTGTTGAGTCTTACTACATTTTGGTAGTAGTCGAGCCCGCCAATACCCGCGATAAGCACTCCCTCTAGTTGGGTAATACTGCCATCTAGTAGGATATTGTTTTTTCTTGCTTCCTTAGTTATGTATATGTCGTCCTTATCACCACTTAGGATATAGTATTTTATCCTGTTCTTGAGTGGCAGTTTCTGTGGGTCTAGGTTGCAGTCTCCTCCTATTAGAACTGTATGTACCTCATGTCTCATAAGTAGTTCTCTTAGTAGTTCCTCACCGATACGCTCTCTCTGATTTAAGTCAGTAATGTACCCTACCCTGACCATCTTCATTCCTTGTCCCATATAAACTCACGTAATTTGATAAGTAATTGTATTGGTGAGTACTGCCTTGATCCGATGGAGTGGTTAGGAGAGGACGCAGGTGTAGTACGTGTGAGGCGCTATCCTGGCAGGTGCTTTACTATGTATATTTTCTCAACTTCATTCTCCAGTGATGCTCTCCACTTATCACCGACTGCGAGTATTGAGAAGACCCCTACGGGTGAAGCACCTGACATTTTGACTAGCCTCATGAGTGCAGAGCTAGTCTTTCCCGTCCTCAGTAGGTCATCTACTACTAATACGCGGTCATTTATATTTAACGCGTTAGTCGGCATGAATAAGTTAACTACTGCGGGTGGGTCCGTAGCTATGAAGCTTGTTTCATAGTAGCTCTTAATGCCTATGTCAGGGCTTTTCCTGGCTATAACGAGCTTAGTGTCGAGTACGTCAGCTACATTGACTGCGACAGGTATACCATCGACCTCAACAGTGGCTACTGCCGTTATGTTGTAATTCTGGAACTCCTTGAATGCTAGGAAAGCAAAGATCTTCAGTAAACTGACATTATATATTATCCGAGTTAGATTGAATATGTTGCCGTTTACGGTTATTATGTTATTTTCGAATATCTTGTTAATTACTGGTGGGCTCGTTAACTTGCTGATCAATTCATGTGCTCTCTCCTCACTAGGCATTATCTTCATATTGATGTACCTCCATAAAGCAGGTGCTGGCAATCCCGTGATCGCTTCTAACTCCTTATACTTGAATACCTTCTTAAATGACCTCAGCAGTTCAATAGCAAAGATCCTTACGTCAGCAAGCATTTCTTCACCTCTTTCCAACAAATATGTTAAAAAGTAATATTAAAAACGTTATCGCAAACCAATTAACCTTTTACTTAGCTGAGCTTACCTCTTATAGCAACAGCGACTTTAGTTAAGAAATCCTGGTCTCCAACATCGTATGTAAGTTTTGAAGTTATTCTCTCTATTATGTAGTCTATATTACTGTTCAAGTCTATGACCTCATCCATAACTATTAACTGCGGTCTCTTCCCTCCTTGAGTAACGACCAG
>JAGGTW010000025.1 GCA_021163585.1 Desulfurococcales archaeon
CTTGAGGTTGCTCAAGAAGTAGTGTATATGTAGTAAGGCCTACCCATTAATTAACTGCTGCATGCCCTTAAGTTGTAGTTAACTTAATTTAGGTTTGCCTTTATTACTTAGTGGTTATTGGGCATGGGTGAGAGGCCCGAAGTTCTGAAGCTCATGGAGATGAGGAAGAAGGCACTACTTGGCGGCGGTAAGGAAGCTATTGAGAAGCAACATGCGAAAGGAAAGCTAACAGCTAGGGAGAGGATAGACCTCCTAGTGGATCCTAATTCTTTCTTAGAAGTCGACATGTTCGTCAGGCACAGAGCTACGGAATTCGGAATGGATAAGAGATTTGCTTATGGGGATGGGGTGGTCACCGGACTCGCTACAGTGGGGGGCAGGAGAGTGGTTGTCATAGCTCAGGACTTCACGTTCATGGGTGGCTCACTCGGTGAGATGCACGCAGCCAAGATAGTTAAGGCGATGAACTACGCCCTCAGTTCCGGGATACCAGTTATATTTCTTAATGACTCAGGGGGTGCGAGAATTCAAGAAGGTGTGGACTCGCTGAAGGGCTACGGTGACATATTCTACATGAATGTAATGGCCTCAGGCGTCATACCTCAAATAGCTGCTATAATGGGTCCCTGTGCAGGTGGGGCGGTTTACTCACCCGCACTAATGGACTTCATAGTAATGGTTAAGGGCACTTCATTCATGTTTATTACAGGTCCCAGGGTAGTTAAGGCAGCTATAGGTGAGGTAGTTAATGAGCAGCAGCTCGGCGGGGCTGAAGTCCATGCTACTAAGTCTGGAATGGCGCACTTCATAGCTAATAATGATGAGGAGGCGGTAGGAATAATCAAGAAGCTCCTCTCATACCTCCCTAGTAATAACGCCGAGGACCCGCCAGTAGTCCAGACAGGTGACCCACCTAATAGGGCAGATCCTGAGCTAGATGCCATAGTACCTGAGGACCCGAATCAAGCGTATGATATGAAGGAAATAATTAGGAGAGTACTCGATAAAGACACCTTCTTTGAGGTACATGAGCTCTGGGCCAGAAACGCTATAGTTGGTTTCGGTAGACTTAATGGCAGGGTGGTGGGTGTAGTAGCTAATCAGCCAGCGTACTTAGCCGGGGTTCTCGACATAGACTCATCAGATAAAATAGCGTCATTCGTTAGGTTCTGTGACGCCTTCAACATACCAATAGTTACTTTCGTTGACGTACCGGGCTACCTCCCAGGCACTAGGCAGGAGCACGGCGGCATAATAAGGCATGGTGCTAAGGTACTGTACGCGTACTCAGAAGCTACGGTACCCAAGCTGACCGTAGTCATTAGAAAGGCGTATGGCGGGGCCTACATAGCTATGAGCTCCAAGCACTTAGGTGCTGACTTCGTAGCTGCGTGGCCTACAGCTGAAATAGCTGTCATGGGACCCGAAGGAGCCGCACAAATAATTTGGAGGAAAGAGCTAGCAGTAGCTAAAACTAGTGAGGAAAGAAAGAAAATGCTTGAAAAGTTTGTGCAGGAGTACAGGGAGAGGGTGGCTAATCCATACGTAGCTGCTGGCAGGGGCTACATAGATACCGTAGTGAAACCCAGGGAGACGAGGCCCACACTAATTAAGGCCTTAGAGTACTTAGTAAGCAAGAGAGAAACCAGGGTCTGGGTTCCACCTAAAAAGCACGGTTTAATGCCAGTCTAGGAGGTGGTCGCGACGTCGCTCTTCAGGAAGAAAATACGCTTCAAGAGAATAGAGAGGAAGAAGGTAGACGCACGCAAGTTAGCTGCTGCAGCAGTTGCTGTAGGTATTCATGAGATGCTTCAAGAATATGCCGCAGCTGCTGCGGCAGCTATTGAGTTCCATAAGTTACTTGAGGAAATAACACTACCCGAGGTTGCTGCCCCAGAAATTGTTACCCAACCTTGGATTATTTCTTGGAGACTTGAAGCTTCTGCTCACCTGCATAGGAGGGGGAGGGTCGGGCCATGGTGAAGTATAGGGTGAAAATTAAGGGTAAAGAGTATGTTGTTGAAATAAAGGAGAAGAAAGGTAATACTTACGTAGTTAGCGTTGATGGGGAGATATTTGAGGTAGTGACAGAAGAAGCACCTGCTGAAGCTGCCCCCTTACCCACAACACCCCCGCAAGAAGTTGCAACAGCCCCAGCAAAGCCAGCTACAGCCCCCACAATACCTAAGCCAGCACCACCTGTGTCTGGGAAGACAGTGTCTGCCCCCGCACCAGGTAAGATACTTGAGGTTAGGGTTAAGCCAGGTGACAGAGTCATGGAGAGCTCCGTAATTGCGGTTATGGAGTCCATGAAGATGACTATGGAGATCTATGCCGGTACTTCAGGCGTAGTCAAGGAGGTCAGAGTGAGTCCCGGGGACTTCGTGGAATTAGGGCAGGTAATTGCCGTTATCGAGTAGGTGCTATATGGAGAAATACTTAACTAAAGATTTTTCAATAAGTAAAGCCAAATTCTCTTCAGGAAGCAATTATGGTTACTGAACTCCCCTTTAGGTTTAAGCCATTCATAGTCGGTATGGTTCATGTCGGCCCCCTACCAGGCTCTCCAGCATTCAGGGACGACGTCAACGTGATCATAGATGAAGCAGTAGAAAATGCTGTGGCGCTGGAGGAGGGCGGTGTTGACGGTGTCTTAGTCGAGAACTTCTATGACGCACCCTACCCTAGTGAGCGCGCTGACCCCGCAACAATCGCTTCACTGGCATTAATTGTTAGGGAAGTTAAGAAAGCCGTGAGCATTCCTGTAGGTGTTAACGTGCTGAGGAACTGCTGTCTGGAGGCAATGGCTATTGCCCACGTATGCGGAGCTTCCTATATTAGAGTTAATGCATTCTCTGAAGTAGTGGTCAGTGACCAGGGAGTCCTGAAGCCTAGGGCGTACGATCTAATGAGGTATAGGGGCTACTTACGTGCAGAGCACGTAGCTGTACTAGCTGATGTGCATGTGAAGCACGCTGCGCCATTAGTTGCCAGACCTATTGAATTAGTTGCTCTAGAAGCTGTTGAGAGAGGATTAGCTGACGCAGTTATAGTTAGTGGTGAGGCAACAGGCTTTGAGGTAAACATTAAGGACTTGATTAAGGTGAAGAACACGATTCCTAAAGTACCTGTTATTGTGGGTAGTGGGGTGATAGCTGAGAATGCTGCGAGGTACTTGAGCTTGGCTGACGGAGCTATTGTGGGCACGTACTTTAAGAAGGGGAGGCGTGTGAGTAGGGAGAGAGTAAGGAAGTTGATTGACTCTATAATGCACTTAAGGAAGGAAACCGGTACTTCCACGTAATTTTAAGGAAACCATAATACCTCTATTCAAAACAATTGATTTGGGCTACCGATTGAGTAGATCATCCAGGATTCCTGGCTTCCATAAATTACCCATAAGTGAGAGAATTGAGCTGCTAAAGGACTTCGCTGGCTTAAGTACTGAGGATGTTGAAGTACTTAAGAAGTGCGGTGCGCTGGGTCTTGACATAGCTGAGAAAATGATCGAGAGTGTCGTCGGTACCTTAGAGCTCCCGCTGGGTATAGCTACTAATTTCCTCATTAATGGTAGGGACTACCTCATACCTATGGCTATCGAGGAGCCGTCAGTAGTCGCCGCAGCTTCTAATGCAGCTAAGATGTGCCGTGCGGGCGGGGGACTATTTGCAAGAGCTACCGAATCACTCATGATTTCCCAGATACAGCTGGTTAAGGTGCCATCACCGCATACGGCAGCCTACAAGATTCTTGAAAGAAAAGAAGAAATAATCGAGTTAGCCAACTCGACTGACCCAGTACTAATTAAGTTGGGAGGCGGCGTTAGGGACGTTGAGGTCAGAGTCATTAAGTCACCTCAGGGCCCGATGGTCATCACGCACCTGATAGTTGATGTCAAGGATGCTATGGGCGCTAATACAGTTAATACCATGGCTGAGGCAGTGGCGCCTCTCCTAGAGAAGTGGACAGGGGGCAAGGTGTACTTGAGGATCGTGTCAAATCTTGCTGACAGGAGGTTAGTTCGCGCGTGGACTAAAGTGCCTAAGGATGCGGTGGGTGGTGAGGACGTAGTTGACGGGATCGTCTATGCCTGGGCATTTGCGGCTGCCGACCCGTACAGGGCGGCCACACACAATAAGGGAATAATGAATGGCGTGATAGCGGTGGCGCTGGCTACTGGGCAGGATACTAGGGCTTTAGAAGCTGGGGCGCATGCGTACGCTGCAAGGAGGGGCAGGTACGAACCACTCAGTACTTGGGAAAAAGACGAGAACGGGGATTTGGTAGGTTATCTTGAGATGCCTATGGCTATAGGAGTAGTCGGTGGAGCCACTAGGGTTAACCCAGTAGCTAAGGTCTCACTCAAGATATTACGGGTTAAGACGGCTAGAGAGCTAGCTGAGATCATGGGTGCTGTCGGACTGGCACAGAACTTAGCTGCGTTGAGAGCGCTAGCCACCGAAGGCATTCAGAGGGGGCACATGAAGCTGCATGCCAGGCAGCTAGCAATAAGTGCTGGAGCAGTAGGTGATGAAGTAGATAAGGTGGTTGAGGAGATGATCAAGGAGGGCGTAATAAGAGCTGATAAAGCCAGGGAGATACTCGAGAAAATAAGGAGTAAGAGGTAGGCACATTAGGAGCTTTTTTATTTAAGGTCTAATCCAGCTTGAGCAAGCTCTTAAGGAATGCCTTATACCTACTTATTGATTTCGTCACCCTAGGATCGATCCCTAATTCAAGAGCAAACTTTACGGAGGCGATGCCGACGACTTGAGACCACTTAAGAACGTCTCCTACGTAGTCGCTACCGTCAATCTCGAGGTCCTTAACTGGGACTCCTGAGGCCTTAAGGTGGTCAGCAACAAACTTCATTATTTCATTACCTGCCTCCTTGAATACTATGGCAGCTACGGGCTCTCTCCAGCCCTCCCAACCCACAATGTCATTGTGACCCCACTCAGGTACTACCTCTGCCTTAGCTAGTACCTTAGCGTTTTCATTAAATTCATTCTTAGCCCTCACAGCCAGAGGGTAGTACTTCGTACTTGCTATAAAGAACGGGATCCTACCCGCTACTGCCTTAATAACTTCCTCAGCTAGTGCATCAGCCCTCTCTCTATTCCTTAAGACATTGATGGAGTTCTTTAAGTCGTTGTGAAGCCCCAGCCCCAGTTCTTTGAGGAGCTTAAGCGTGCTGAGGAGAAGTGCTGGAAAGGCTGATCGGGGCGCGTAGCCACTATCTACTTGAATGTACGGCAATTCCTCCTTAACCGCTAGTTCAATTAATCTACCTCCTGAAGCAATGGCAGCTGCCTTAACACCCTTACTTATGCCTTCCTTAACTACGTGCAGTGTTTCCATAGTATTTCCGGAGTAGCTCACCGCGATCATCAGCCAACCCTCTCCAACCCACTTAGGAAGTGTAAAATCCTTGACAATAGTTACTGGGATATCTAGTACCTCAGTAGCTAATACATACACTACATCACCAACTATTCCTGACCCGCCCATACCTACTACTACCAAGCCCTTGTAGGGCGGCTCCCAGACTCTGCCATGAACGCTGTACTCCAGCGCCTTCACTGCTTGAGTGAACCAATTATAGTAATCATTAAGGAACTCACCCACATTTTCCACCGACTTAATTACTAAGGGATAGTTGATAATGATTACGACTCAATTAATGTAGGTCAGCACCCAGTCCTATCCCTTGAACCACTTTCTCGCCTTATCCTTAAGTACTTTGACGGAGTACGCTATGAATTCTACTTTATTACCTGCGATCAAGGCTTCTACAGCTTTCCTCCCATCCTCACTCCCTGCCTCAGTAAGTGGTTTGAGGAGGTACCTGATAAACCTCTGCGTAGTATCCTTGTTTCTGAAGTAAGTATTCAAAACATCTACAAACCCGTTAGGGTCCTTTATGAGTAGCTCAGTTATGTATGACCCGTACTTTTTCATGGCAAGCGAATTAAGGGCTATCAGCATGCCTGGCGCGCCCTTTCTGAGCCTATCCTCTGCTAAGTACTTAATGTACGCTAGCACGATCTTAGTGTCTATGTCCTCGCTTACTTCACTCATTGACCGCCGACCACCTCGATCTGGAATTCCCCTCCCTCCTTGTACTGAACGTAGAGGGGCTTCACAGGTCCTGAAACAGTTATTGGGTGCGGCTCTAAGTATAGGTAGAGCCTGCTGTCCCTCCACTCAGGCCTTACCTTAATAATTAGGTCGTAGATGTCCAGCGGTATCGGTATTTCCTCACTTGATTTTACATTATATATGTAGAAGGAGGTTATACCTAACTTCCTCCTCAGTAGCAAATTGTTAAGATGCTGCCTGAAGAAGTCGTCCCAGTCATTGCTGTGCACCATCGGTACCTGCTGCAGTGAGTCAAACACGAGGAACGTTGGGTTTATTCTAGTGTCTGACTCCCTGTTGTACTGGGACATTACGTAGAGGGGCTTCGCAGTCGGATTTATTGAGTCAATGATTATCCTAGATAGCTCAACATTGAATTTCTTAGCATGTGCCTTGACTGCCTGCCTTATGAGCTGAGGCGGCTTAGAGTACGTTCTAATTAGGAGTGTGCCGCCGTACCTGGCTATGTAGCCCAGGACCCACCAGATGAGTAGCGGCAGTACTGAGGCAGGCTCCCTGACTATGAAGGCTATTTGAGAGCCCTTCCTTAGGTAGCCGCCGCACAGGAACCTTATTTCCTTGGCGTGAGGTATGTAGATCTGTGCCTCACTAGGTGCTGGGATCTCCTCCATTCTTGGAGGGAGGTAGACCTTGATGCCTACACCGGGGGCTATGTCGAAGTACAGTTCAGCGTAGGGTATTGATGTACCCCTCATCTTCCTGATCTCCATCTTCCTGACAAGTACGCCATTCTCTATGGTTGACTTCAGTATTATTACACCGTCAACGAGGAATTCCTCGACACCGTAGCCAACGGAGGGGGCGCCTATGGGGAGTTCTGAAATGAGTATCCCCGTAATACCTAGAGGCTTCAGACCGTTTACCATCGCGTTCTTTATTAGCTCCCTCGTCAGCCTGAAGCCAGCAACTTGAGTTATGGCTGTTGCTGAGTCCATGACAACCCTCTTAGCGTTCATCTTAACTATCGCGTCCATGAACTCCTTGAGGGCGTCCTCGATCCCCTCAAAAGTTGATGTCTGGATCCCCTCAATGTAGTGTACTAACCCCCTACGCTCAAGCTCCTCAAAGTCCATTCCTAAGGCACGCATAAATCTGTAAAAGTCGTTCTTAGGTTCTAAGAAGCTTAAGTAGACACCAGGCTCCTTAAACCTCTTAGCCCCCTCATAAATAAACTTCGCTGACAGTGTAGTCTTGCCAGCGCCTGGGTGCCCAGCAACGAGTATTATGTCTCCTCGTGGGAACCCCCCATTAAGAAGCTCGTCAAGCTCGTCAATGCCCGTCGGGCACATCTCTATGCTCATATCACCAGCACCCCTAAACTAAATCAAAATACACCCTATTATTAATATCTCTTAAAGAGTAGGGTCGTACTTAATGAGCCAGTGCTACACTTTTGTAATTCCTGGCTGGTGCCTCTCCGCAACTACGACATCTTGCGCTGGAGGTCATACTGTTGTTTAATTTCTTCTATCCACTTAGGATCGGGCACCGCACATTCATAAGTTATCTTAATTATGCTGTGACATTAATTACTGTACCACATAATAGCTATCTGCATTCTCACCCAGGCTTTAATGCCGCAGGGCAGGGGTAGGAGGCTGAACCTTGGATTCTCTAACCTAACCTCATGTTGAAGTAACTCATTATTTAATGTAGTAACGTACTCCACTACCTTATGTTCCAGTAATTGGAACATGAGTTCTATTGCTTAATATTATACAGAACTATCCGTACAGATGTAATTGAGTGGCTTGAGGTGGGACAATGCTGTTAAAAACAGTACTTGCTGTGGCTGTGGCATCTGCGGTGGTATTAGCGTCAGTAATGTACTTAGACCAAATAGGAGTTATTGACATTCTAGGATCGGTGAACGTGCCTGGAGAGGTCGTGACTGTTAGCCCGCACATTATAGGGATTAAGTTACCAGTTAATACAAGTAGTGGAGAGGTAACATACGGGAACGTGGGAGTTTTAAGAACAGATAAAGAGTTAGAGGTGCTGCTTAAGCCCGCTGTTAAGGAGGTTGAAGGAAATCTCACAATAACTCTAAGCGGTGAGGTACTGCTAGTGTCTGATGAGAAGACCTACACAATTAAAATGCCGTGCCTAATGACAGTCAATACGTCGTGCTTCCGTGCATCAGTGCTCATACCGGGTTATGATGAGCCGCTGAAGATACAGCCTGGAGAGTACAACATAACACTCAAGCTTGCTTGGAGTGAGGCAGAAGGCCAGGGAGTCTTCAAGTTACAGATAGTGATCATTACCGGCAAGGATAATGGCGCATACATACTGCCCGTCAGCGATAATGTAGATACGAGTAATTGGACGGTGGCCGAAGGCTCTACTAGAACATATACGCTACTGCTGGAGAAGACAAGGATCAAAGCAAGCAATGGCTTTGGTGAAACTAGGGTGCTAGCCTGGCTATTCTCACCGAGGGAAATAGAGCATGCAGAGTACGTATTCAAGCTAATAAACGCGAAGACAGGGAACGTATTAACGGTACTTAATGTGCCAGCCATTCGTGATGGCACATACTACAAAGCACTGGTGCTAATCAAGGCTAAGCCAGGACATTACATTATCGAAGTAGAATATCCAAGTACGGAACAGTCAAGTAGGACCGTTATGACAGCGAAGATATTGATTGAAGAATAACTTAATGTGTCTTTTTCCCTCGCCTTCTCACTCATCCCCGATGTACTCACTGATAACTACACTTACGGGAACGCATTCGGTCTTAAATCAGAGTAATTGTACCTACTTACTGTTGAAGCTATTGTTAATTATTCTTGTGAAGTACTTCGCTTTAGTCTCTGCAATAACCTTGATTATTTTCTCAATAAACCTCGCGAACTCGCCTGTGTCGAAAATGTTAGGCGGCTCCTCATTAATGCCTACCATGCCTGAAAGAACTCTGAAAACGTCGTGCAGGATCCTCTCGGGAGGTGACCTAATGACGTGCTCGAAGGCTGTTATGAAGTCGCTTGGATTATTAACTAGAACCTCACCTAAGCTCATTCCAGTTAATCTTCTTATATTGTCAATGATCTCATATGCCTTATGAATTCCGAGGACTCTACTCAAGCTTTCGGAGAGTAAGCTGTCCAGCTCAGTAGTGATCACGTACTCATCGTAGTTGCTGCCTAACAACCTCGTGTTCTTGAGTACTTCAGGTGGCAGCGGCTTATAGGAGTACTTATGTGCCGTGTTTTCCTGCTTGCGGCCGCCCCTGCTGCTCGTGCTTCCCTCGTCCACTACTCTATCGCCCCAGCCTCAACAGTCTTCAGCAAAAACTCCTCACCACCTACTAAATCGTTGATCTACCTAATAGAGTTATTGTTAAAATATTGTACGTTTCCTCAGAGAGTGATGCCGGAAATTAGGTAGTGATCGGAAATTATTACTTGACTGAAGCAACGTAGTTGTCTATGTTTCAAAGCAGTTCTTCAAGAATCACCCACCACATGCATGATGGACCGCTCCAATGCAGGCAGTTATTTAAGTCCTAGAATAGAGGAGTTATTAGCTGGTGCTGGGTGCGATGAGCATAGACCTCGTGGACCTAGTATACAGGTTCAGGAAGGAAGAGAAGGAACAGCATCAACGGATTGAAGGGGTCTACTGGGTCACTGACTTAACCAGATGCCCACTTAAGAGAACCTACGAGTTTAAATACCCAGAGCTAACCGCTAAGGACGTCTTCTCCCCTGTCTTCATAATGGGTGACTTAGCTCACAGGGGTGTGGAGTCACTAATTAAAGAGTTCTTTCTCGATGCCGCATCAGTTGAGGTTGAAGGGTCCCGTGAGGTGTCACTTCCCAATGGTAGGAAGGTAATAGTTAGAGGGAGGGCTGACGCAATTATAGACCTGGGGGATAATTCTAAAGTAGGTGTTGAGGTAAAGACCGCTAGAGCTGACTTGGGAATACCTCAGCAGCACCACATAGACCAGGTTAGGATCTATAACTGGTTATTCAGCTTAAGTTACAGCATACTTTTCTACGTAACTCCAGATAGAGTTACTCAGTTCGAGGTAAGAGATAGTGTAGATGAGGAAGAGATAATTGAGAGAATAACATCGACTACCTACCCGCGCTACCCTTGGGAATGCTCCTACTGCCCCTTCTCAGTACTCTGCCCACACAAAAAGGCGCATGATGATAGGCACAGGTAGCTGCTGGGTCAGTTGGTCATACCTACCTGGTTACCGCTACTAAGTGTGAGTAGGAGGTATCTATACACTACCTTAGTCCACCACCTGTGGAGACCTCTTCTTAGCCCAGACCGTATTCCGAATCCCTTAACCCCTATGTACATGTTTAACGGCAGTCCTGCAGCACTTTTGAGTAATCTGGGAATGCTTGGTGCGTCAATACCGTACTTCATTGCTAACTCAGCCATTAGTTTGAGGTCCTTTAGGGTGGGGAGCGGCCATGGATTGTAGTGAGTCACACCCGCCTTGACTATCCTGACTTTATATCCCCTACCTATCACGTGCCTCAATATGTACCAGTCCTCAAATACGTGGAGGTCTGAAGGTATTTTTATGTCCTCGATAGCTTCCCTCCTTAGCATTGTATCGTGTGTCCCGCCTCTATGATAGAACTCACGGATCAGGTAGCTCACATAGTCAACACCTAAGACCTTAAGCCACAGGATCTTCTCCTTATAACCATCGTAGTTAAGGCCCCAAATTAGCCCTACCCCAGGTTCACTTAGATAGTTTCTGGCCTCACCCCACCAACCCTCATTCAGTATGACGTCGTCATCGACAAACATGAGCCAATCATCATTGAATGAGTGTGTGAATACCTCAATAGCTAATTGCCTAGCCACAGCCCTATTCCCCGCGCCTCGAACAACAACTAGCTCCTTACCATGCTTACAGCACCAATCAAGAAATACTTTAGGAGTTACATCATCTGAATCATCGACAAGTATGACCGACCTGAAAGGTACCTGAACTACTGACTCAAGTACCTCTCTTAGCGAAACAGGCGCGCTCTCCATCTTACTGTAAGAGTTCTTAGTTATGAACGATATGATGACCACCGCGGAGACCTCCTAAGTACTTGCTGAGTGCGTGTCTGAGTCTGTTTAAGTACGGATTATGCTTAATTATCAGGCCTCTCTCAACCAAGTCACTATCTCCGACCCTCCTCAACTTGCTGACTAGCGACCGCTGCTGGAAAAGGTACTTTAAGTTCATGAACGTATCGACAAGTGCCTTAATCCTAGCCATGGCTAGCTGTAACCTCCTGCGCAGTAGGTCATGCAGTGCTACGGCAGTCATGAAGAGAACTAATGGTATGAAGTACCTCAATATGCTGGCTGACCCATAATTCTTTATTAAGAGAGCTAGCCGACCACGTGTTAGGTAGTAGAGCCTGTCATAGTGGGGTCTACGTAGGACATTCTTGGGCGGGTGACGCACCCTACTCGAAGGTACGAAGACTACCGAGTACCCGGTCAGCCACGCCCTAAAGGCTAGGTCAGCTTCTTCATAGCCATAGAAGAAGTACGGGTCAAACATACCTAATCTCTTGAAGACTTCTCGCCTTACTGCTAGTGAAGCACCAGATGCATAGAAAGCCTCGGATACTCCTCCTAAGCCACGAGTGCTTAGTAAGGTATGTGCTCCACCGTACACATCAATAAAGCATTGCGGGATCAGTGGTTTACTCCCGTCTTGAGAATCCAGTATCATGCTCTGGCATATGGCTACGTCCTCCCGGGCCTTAAGCAACTCTACGATTGGGGCGAGCCAATTACTTGTTACTTCAGTATCTGAGTCAATAAAACATAGGATGTCCCCTTCAGCCAGCATCGCACCTAAGTTCCTCCCGAAGGAGACACCCATGTTTTTATGTGTGTGCACCACCAGTACATTCCCTAGCTTCTGGAGGTACTTAGGTAGCTCACCTGCACCCGTCGTGAGGCCGCCGTCCCTTGACTGATCAACAATTATCAGCTCCAGATTGCTGTACTCAGTCTCAGCGAGTGATTTAATGCAGCGGGACAGCTCGGCTCGGCTGCCGTGACCCAGTACTATAATAGATACCTTGGGGTTCTCTAAGTTACTCAAGTTGGTGACCTCCCCTCAGCACTAGATTAAGTATGTCGGCAAGCGTTACGAAAATTAAGTTGAAGCGCTCGCTGAGGACCCTCAGTAACGCCTTAATTCTGAGGACATTCACCTCATTAAGTCCGTCGCTCAAGTACTCCCTGCCATATGAGTCCGTAATGTGCCCGTAAGCAGTAACGATCCCGTACCTATACGCTATTTCAACGCCTCTCTCTATGCTGTCAGCCCCTATATTCCAGTTTGGCGGTATGTTGACTACATCCTGCACTACCTCAGGAGTGAGGCCTATGCTCCTACAGGACAGCGCGTACCCCATTTCCCGCAGCGCCTTAAGTAATTCGTAGGTAGCTCCCCACCCAGGCGGCCTAAATACCTTGCTGAACCTCAGGCCCGCATCCCTAAGTATCTCCTCACCCAGCCTCAACCTCCTCAAGCATTCCGCATAGCTGAGGCCTACGAACTCCATTGAGTGGTTGACAACTGTTCCGTCAGCATTATGGTGGTTAAAGCCGTGGACACATAATTCAAATACTCCGAGGTCAACGTAATTACTCAGCCAGTTACACCACTCCTCATGCTTGCTCAACTTGAATGGCTCGCCTTCCCACACATTGCTGTAGTTTAACTTCAGCACTTTCTTAGCTAACCTCATGAACCCGGCATCATTGGGTTTGTCAACCCAGTTAGGAGTAACGAATAAAGTAACTTTCATATCAGTGAATTCGTCGAGCAGGTCGAGTAAGAACCTGAAGTTCCCGTGCTCCTTATCGCCGCCGCAGTCAGATAAGTACTTGCTTGACTCAGGGTGTACGTCATCAATGCTGAGGTTGAACAGTACGTAACTCCTTGAGAAAGTACCCAAGCCGTTAATCATGTAGCACTCCTTATGGACAGTACTATAGTTGAACATACATAAACTTTATGAATTTCCAGTAAGTATTTCTAGAATCTATTATAAGCCCTTAGCAGTTAACGACACAAAATTCTAGGATCTGTCAACATAGAAGTTACTCTTCACCTAACTAAGTACTCAGTCAGAGGTTCTATTCAGTCTTCACTGACCCTCTCAATAAATCTTCTCAAATACTTCCTCTTTTTCTTTAAGTCTTCAATACTGTGCTTGATTATCTCAATGAGGTAGCCCTCCTCACCTGGGACTCCATAGCCCACTACCTCGCCATCAACCTTCAGGATCGGGTATTCATTATCACCCATGGACTCAATAATTACTACCTCCTCCCCCACCTCCCTCTCAATAATGTCCTTAATTTCATAAAGCCACTGCCTGACAGTGTAGACCCAGTATGACTTCCTACGCCCAACAATTTCTAAAGTAACCATCTCCATACTCCTACCCGCACCAGCACTACGACCTAATAAAGATTTTCAGTAAGTATTAAAATATTATTTTGCTGCTTCAACCAATTCTCAAGCCCGACTCCGTCGACTAGAGGAAAAGTAAAATTCTTACTTATGCGATCCATTACAGTAGTTAGTAATGGCAGGTGGGTGAAGTGCTCCCTCCTCACCTCAGGGTTGACTTTAAATTGGCTGAGGAAGTTATTTCAGAATTTATTAGGGATTCTGTTGAGTCAGCTGGTGCTGACGGCGTGGTCATAGGGCTCAGCGGCGGGGGCGACTCAGCAGTTACTGCAGCACTAGCTACTAAGGCATTAGGTATCTCTAGGGTTAAGGTGATCTTCATGCCTGACACCGAATCAAGTAAGCTCTCCGAGCTGGTGGCAAATAAGGTTGCTGACAGGCTAGGGCTTCAGTTAAGTACCTTAGAAATCACTGACGTAGTTAAGTGTTATTTAGAGAAGGTCGGCTTAAGCTACACTAATGCACCTAAGGTAGCTAAAGGTAATGTAAAGGTTAGGAGTAGGATGACTCTCCTATACCTAATAGCTAATTTAGAAAACAGGTTAGTTCTTGGGACGAGCGATAGGTCGGAATGGCTCATAGGTTACTTCACTAAGTGGGGTGATGGGGCCGCCGACGCCTACCCGATAATAGGTCTCTACAAGACCCAGGTCAGGGAGTTCGCTAAGTACTTAGGACTACCCCCCGAAGTCATCAGTAGGCCACCAACGCCTGACCTATGGCCAGGGCACACAGCAGAAGGTGAGCTAGGCATAACTTACGACTTAATAGATGAGGTGCTCTACCGTCTATTTGATGAGGGCCTCCCACCAGAGAAGATCTCCCGCGTCTCAGGCGTTCCTACTCAAGTAGTTGCCAAGGTTCTAGAACTTCACAGGAGGTCTGAGCATAAGAGGAGTCCTCTTAAGGCACCATTTACTTCATTTAAAGACCTCGAAAAGGTTAGAAGGTAAGCTACACAGCATACCCCGAAGTAGCGAGCCATAAATCATATAGTTTTCTTAGTTCAGAAATGGGTTCCTCAGAATAGTCGACCCTAAGGTTAAGGATGACGTCGAAGTCCAGCCCAAACTCCGGGTGCTCACCCACCACAAGTATTACAGCACTTCTGTCCCCTCTCCTATCACCCCCCGCCTCATGCCCAGCCTCAAGAGCTGAAATGATCCTTTCAGAGAGTCCGCCTGAGGTGCTCTCGAAGGCCTTACACATCTCCTTAACAACTGCGGAGCTACTCAACAGGTTACCTGCGCATGCGTAACCCTCCTTAGTAACTGCCTCATAGTGTGGGGGCACCTCACTACCGCTAAAAGCCACGGTTTTACCAGTAGAGTCAACAGCTATTAACTGCCTTAGCTGAGGTGACGGGTCCTCACTTAAGGCTAACTTGACTGCCTCACCTACACCCATACCTCTGCTCACGTACTCAATAACTCTCCTTCCTAGAACTGGATTCGTATATGCTTGAGTAGCTACTGCAGCTACCCCAGCCTTAGCCCACGGAACTCTCGAACCTACAGCCAGGCTCCCGCTTACAACACCTACACCGAGTAATCCCTTGAGCCTGTCGTAAGCAACGATTGAGTAGGTCAGAGTCCATCACCAAGAATAATGGTAGTGATACAGAAAATAACCGTTCGCGTGCTGAATTAACTTAGGGTGTCGGTTTTGATTAATTCCCTGCTAAGGAGGTAACAGCACGTGATTACACCTAAAGCAAAAAACACCGCACCCACATATAGCACTGTGCCTACAGCTAAGGTGAGGGCGTAAAGAAGCGTTTCAGGAGGTAAGGTTGCGGCAAAACCTATGGCAATTAACCTAGCTGCTGCAAGTATTGATGCCGCAATAACCAGAGTTCCTGATACCAGCACGAGGAGTGAGCCATAGTCCTTAATCCAGTACGTTGCTTCAACCTCCTTAATCAGGAGGTACGTCAGCGTGTACGTGCCTATTAATCCAGTAGTGAGCAGTCCGAGGGCCACCGGATACGATATAAGGCCCGCCAACTCCATGCACTGCGTACTATATGCTGGACAAGCAAGTGACGTAATGAAGTTTCCACGCGAGTATACGAACCCTGCAGTCAAAATAGCGCCGAGTGCCAGAATAAAGGACATTATTATTGTCCCTAATGCCAACATGTCCTTGCCGTTCCTTAATCTGAGTGATGCTCCAAGTAACCAGGCCATAACCGTGTAAGCACCCAGCAACGCAGATCCTGCTAGTAGTGTTGCGTAACTCACTTCTTGAGCCGTTAAGTCATAAGTAAATACAGCAAATGTTGCTGCGAAGAACGCTGTGGCAACTACTATTGCATACCCCAAGTACTTGCTCGCCATCAGCCCATAGCCCACCTAAATCTCTTAGCTGAACCTATAAAACAGCACCTGACTAAAATCATTTATTAAAAAGAGGTTAATCTAGGTAATCACGGATTACCTGGTTAATACCTTAGCTCTTGGACCTCATATACCATATGGTCGGGTTCCTTGACTGCAGGTATATCTTACCCATTCCACGCACACTAAATACGAAGCCCTCCCCACCGAACAACAGTGTCTTTAAGCTACCGAACTTCCTTATGTCATACTCTAGGCTGTCATCCATCGCTACTAAGTGTACATTGTCTATTGTGAGTCTTTCCTCGGGTTTGACCTCGCGCTCCACAATACTGCCGTAGGCATTAACCCAGACACCACCGACGCCCGTGAAGTGTAACCACATGAGGCCGCCACCACCGAATATTCCCCTAAGCCCCCTCCACACAACCCTGTGTCTGACATCGCCGTGACTAGCTAGGTAGCACTTATCATTAACTATAACCCCCTTACTTCCATCGAGTCTAACATACATTACATCACCAGGTATCGGTGGAGAGAGCCAGAGTGTGGCAGGCGATCCCCCAGCCCTGTAAACATTGACGAAGAGCGACTCTCCCGTTGTCAGCGCTCTAAGGAGCCCTCTGCTCTTAGTCTTCACCTCGACATCTCCCTCGATCATCATTAACGCGCCTGCCTCAGCCTCAATACTCTCTCCAGGGTCGAGGTCCACCTTCAGAACAGAGTACGCTGGCCTGTACAGAATTTCATACTTCATAA